>JACPFC010000006.1 GCA_016183175.1 Deltaproteobacteria bacterium | reverse complement strand
ATTGGAGGATCTTTCTTCGATAAAAACCCTGGGATTTCGCGGCGAGGCGCTCGCCTCGATTGCGGCGGTGTCGAAGATGGCGATAACCAGCAGGTACGTTCAAAATCCCCCCTCACCCCCCTTTGAAAAAGGGGGGGAAGGGGGGGATTTGATTTCCGCCCACGAAATCCGGCTCGAAGGGGGCAATATTGTTTTCGAAGGCCCTTCCGCGCATCCGCCGGGGACAACCGTTTTGGTCAAATATCTTTTCTATCAGACCCCGGCGCGGCTTAAATTTCTTAAAAGTTCCGAGACCGAGATGAGCCACATCATCGACTCGGTCACCCGCGTCGCGTTGGCCAATCCGCAGGGTGCCATTCGTTTGACCCACAATGGAAAGAAGGTCCTGGGGTCAGGCGGGGAGGGGGGGCTGAAATCGACGCTGGCGTCGCTCTTTGACGAAGAAACGGCGGCTCAAACCTGGGAGGTGGCGGGGGGAAACCGAGACATAACGGTCAGCGGTCTGGCGGGACATCCTTCCATCAGCCGCTCGCACCAGCGGGATTTGTATCTTTTCGTGAACGGCCGGCCGGTCCGCGACAAGGTTTTGTTTCACGCGGTCATGGAGGCCTACCGAAACACCCTGATGCGCGGCCGCTATCCGTTTGCCGTTATCTTTCTCAACCTTCCGGGGGAAATGGTGGATGTGAATGTCCATCCCGCCAAGGCCGAGGTGCGCTTTGCCGACAGCCGGCTGGTCCATCACGCAGTGCAGGAGGCGGTGCGGAAGACGCTGGAAGGGGAGCCGTGGAAGGCAGGGGCTAGGGTTGAGGGTATAGGGTCTAGGGTAATGCCGGAAGCAAATGAACCGGCGCTCTTATTTTCAATGGCTCGTATCCCCGATTTAGTCGTTTCTGGAAACCCTAAACCCCAGACCCTAAACCCTAAACCCTGTGAACCTCTTACCCCCATCGGCCAAATCCTTGGGACTTACCTGGTATGTGAAACCCCGGACAAGCTGGTCCTCATCGACCAGCATGCGGCGCATGAACGGATTTTGTTCGACCGGTTGCTGACACAATACAAAGAAGGGAACATTGCCTCCCAGCCGCTGTTGATTCCTGAAAATTTCGATCTTCCCCCGTCCTCCGCGGAGATTCTCAAAAAGTATCTGAAAGAACTCGAACGGTTCGGCCTTGAGATTGAATTCTTCGGCGGCTGTACTTTCATTGTTCGCGCGGTTCCGGTTTTATTGCAGGGAAAAGTCTCCATCAAAAATCTGGCGCTCGACATCGCCGGCGATCAGGTTGAAAAGGGGAGGCTCGTCTCGTTGACCGACAACCTGAACGATCTTTTGGCCCGCATGGCCTGCCACAGCGCCGTCCGGGCCAACCGTCGTCTGACGGTTTCTGAAATCAAGCCGCTCTTGGACGATCTGGAGCGATACCCGCTGACATCCTTCTGTCCGCATGGCAGACCGGTGGCGGTGGAGATTTCGCAACGGGAATTGGAGAAGTGGTTTAAGAGGGCGCTGTGAACAAAATCATCGTCATCCTCGGCCCCACCGGCGTCGGAAAAACCGAAATCGCCGTCCGGTTGGCCAAAAAGTTCAATGGCGAGATCATCAATGCCGACTCACGGCAATTCTACCGTGATCTGGTCATCGGCACGGCCCAACCCTCCGAAGAGGTTTTTCAGGCGGTTCCGCATCATCTCTTCAAAGTCAGTTCTCTGGACGACCGTTGGGATGCGGCCCGGTTTCAAAAGGAGGCCGATCGGCTCATCAGGGATATTTCCGGACGGGAAAAAACCCCTTTCATCGTCGGGGGCACCGGTCTTTACATCCGGGCGCTTTTATTCGGGCTTTTTTCGGGACCGGCGGCGGATGGGAAGATCAGGGAAAATCTTGAGAAACGAATCGGGGAAGAGGGGCTCTCCGCTCTTTACGGCGAACTGAAAAAAATCGATCCCGAGGCTTGTAAGACAATTCATCCCAACGACCCGGTTCGGATCATCCGCGCCCTGGAGGTTTATCGACTGACGGGAATCCCGATTTCCAGACATCAGCAAAACCATCAATTTGAAGAAAAGATATATGACTATTTAAAACTGGGCATCAGACTTGACCGGGCGATCCTCTACAAACGGATCGAGGCGCGCGTCGATGCCATGATTTCCGCGGGGCTGGAACAAGAAGTGGCCTCCTTAAGGGAAAAATATGGCGATCATCCGACGCTCTTGAGATCGATCGGGTATGAGGAGTGGTTTCCATACTTATCCCAAAACAAGCCGCACAGCGGCGGTGAGGGGGGTCAAGCAGGTAAACTCATGCCAGAAGGCATGAGGCAAACTGCGCGACAGTTCGATGACTTGCCCGTGGAGGGCCCGCCAAACAACGCGGCGGGTCCGCCGAGCAGTTTGGCGGAGGCGACGCGAGCCCCTAAAAATAGACATGAGGTGATTGGTCTGATCAAACAAAATTCTCGAAATTTCGCGAAACGTCAGCTAAGCTGGTTCCGCCACGAAAAAGATATCATCTGGTTTGAGGCGGGAGATTTTCGGGGAATAGAAACGGCGGTGGGCGCCTTTTTTAAATAACGTCGCATAATATATATTATGTTATGTTTTGCGATACGCAAAACATAACATAATATAGCGAGCGCAAAACATAACATAATATAGCGAGCGCAAGACTTAACATAATATAGCGGCATCAAAAGTGACATTAAAACCTCTTAAACTGGTACCCAACGGAAAACCTTCGGTGCCCGGATCGGCCGTTGCCGTTGATCTCAACCGCGCCATCAAAAAAGCCTCCGATCTCATCCTCTCCCAGCAGACCCGCGAGGGTTACTGGTGGTACACCCTCGAGGCCAACGAGTCGATCAATGCGGAATATATCCTTCTCACCCATTATCTCGGTTGCGTGGATCATCGGACCGAAAAAGGACTGGTCAACCGCATCCTCGATGCTCAACAAGCTGACGGCTCCTGGCCCCTCTATTTTGGGGGCCCCGGTGATTTGAGCGCCACCATTGAGTGCTACCTGGCCCTTAAACTGCATGGAACTGATGTTCATGCATCTCCGATGACCCAGGCGCGAAATTTTATCCTTGAACATGGCGGCCTCGCCAAATGCCGGGTCTTTACCCGCATCCATCTGGCCCAATTCGGCCTCGTGCCGTGGGAGGTCTGTCCCTCCATGCCGGCCTCTTTTATCCATCTCCCGGCCTGGCTCCCCCTTTCGGTCTACGAATTCTCCAGTTGGGCAAGAGCCTGCATCATCCCTCTGCTGGTCATCATGCATATCAAAAAAGTTCACCGTCTCCCCAACAGTTTTCATTTAAACGAGCTCTATGTGGAACGAAAGTGGCAACGCCACCCCGACAAGGGGCCCCTTTGGGGCTGGCGTCCGGCCACGGCCGATTGGTCGTATAATGTTAAAAAAACATTATCTTTCAAAAAGTTAATGATTGAAATAGATAAATTACTTCATCTTTTGGAAAAATGGGGGCTAATTCCCCTGGGAGACAGTGCCCTGAAAAAATGTGAACAGTGGATCATCGATCACATCAACCGGACGGAGGATATTTATCCCGCCTTGGCCTATGGGGCGATGGCCCTTTTTAGCCTTGGGCATCGCCTTAATCATCCGACTCTCAAAAAAGCGCTCGATGCCCTGCGGAGTTTTCAGATGCCGGTTAGCGCGGGAGAAATCCCCCCCATCCCCCCTTTGGCAAAGGGGGGTCAGGGGGGATTTTCCGATGAAATCATCTACCAGCAATGTTGCATTTCCCCTGTCTGGGACACCCCTTGGGCGGGGCTGGCCCTGGTTGAAGCGGGGGTTCCCCCCTCCTCCCCCGCGCTGGTAAAAAGCGGCCGATGGCTTTTGGAAAAACAGATCCGAGACCTGTACGGTGACTGGTCGATAAAAAACAGGGAGGGAAAACCGGGGGGATGGTCCTTTGAGTTTCAGAACGATTATTTTCCCGACGTGGACGACACCATCGAGGTGCTGGCCTTTCTTAAGGCATTAGGCCTCCCGCCTGATGAGGGGGGCAAGGCGTTTGCCACAGGAGTTGACTGGCTCCTTTCCATGCAGAGTAAAAACGGCGGGTGGGCCGCCTTTGACGTGGACAATACCCGCGATATTTTAAACCAGATCCCCTTTTCGGACCACGGCGCCTGCCTTGATCCGCCGAGCCCCGATATTACCGGCCGAATGCTGGAACTTCTGAGTTGCTTGAAATCCCCCCTCCCCCCCTTTGACAAAGGGGGGAAAAGGGGGGATTTGCGAGTCGTCATCCGAAAAGCGATTCGCTTTATCGAAAACACCCAGGAATCATTCGGCGCCTGGGAGGGGCGTTGGGGGGTCAATTATATTTACGGCACCTGGTGCGTCCTGACCGGCTTAAACGCCATCGGCCAGCCAGGGGCTGGGAGCCCTCCCAGGGCTGGACCCATTGAAAAGGGAGTTCGTTGGCTTATGTCCGTCCAGAACGCCGACGGCGGTTTTGGGGAGAGCTGTCATTCCTATCTGGAAAAAAATTATATCCCCCTCCCCGTCTCGACGGCATCACAAACGGCGTGGGGTTTGATGGGTCTTGTGGCCGCGGGATTGGCCTCATCCGATGAGGCAAAAAAAGCGGCGGAATTTTTAATGAATACGCAGAATGAATCGGGAGGATGGGATGAAAAATATCACACCGGAACCGGATTTCCGGGGCACTTCTACATCCGGTATCACGGATACCGGTATTATTTTCCGCTCCTGGCGCTGGCGAGGTATCGGAAGGCCCTTTCCAAAAATTTGACGTTTTAAAATTCGGCCGTTCTTCAAAAAAGTCGCGCAGATTCTTAATGCAATTCAAGAAAATCCTTGATCGCGCTTTTGACCCTTTGTTGAAGAATTTCGGGAAGAATTCCCAACTCCTCTTTAAAAAGCGAATTGTCCCACGCCAAAATTTGGTCGATCATCAAGTCGCTGTCCACCTTCAAGTTGCAAAGGCCTTTACGTATACGCACTCTTAACGGGTAGGCATCTTGAGGAAGAACTTTCGAGGTCAGGGGAATGGCAACGGTACTGGTCAGCCCGGCCTCGGAAGCCTGATCCGGCTGTATGGCTAGGCAGGGCCTTGTTTTACCGGGCTTTGAACGGACTCGAGGCTCGAGGTCCACAATGTAGATATGCCAGCACTTTGGCAGGAACTCAGTCATCGATTCTTTTAAGGAGCGAATACTTCGCAAATTCCCTGTTCACCCGCGCGCTTTCTTTGGCAACAAGCCGCGAGGCACGGGCGAGACGGTCACGGCGTTCCTTTTGCCTGAGTTGTTCCTCGAGCGAAGAAAGGGCCTTTCTTAAGACTTCCACCTTCGAATGGGCCTTCAGCGTTTTTTTGAGCGACTCGAGGCGATTGTTATCTTCCGGCTGAATGGTCATTGGTTTTCCCATATATTTTAAAGTATATCTATAAATATACTTATCGGTCAAGCCCGACCTACCGCCCTACCGGCGCCTGAAACGCCTTGCTCTAACTATTTTTCTCTTTCTTAACCTCCGCCTTGTGAATGGTCCCCCGCGGATGAATCCCCCCTTCCTTGTCCTTGAAGTCGATGGAGGCGGAGAGGTTGATGACCAGCCCGCGCAGGGCCCTGGCGATTTCATCCGCCACGTTGACCTTGCCCAAAAACTTGGTGACCTCGCGGGCGAGGATCTCCATGATTTCGTCCTTGCGCTTCTCGGCCTTCGACATGATGCCGCCGAAAATTTCCTTCGACAGCTTTGAGTCGGTGACTGCATCCCGCGCCATGGCGGCGGAGCCGATACTGGCGAGGACGATTTTTTTGGCCAGGTCGGCAAGCGAAATGCTTTCGGAAGATTTTTTTTCTTTGGGATCCATAACGGATAATGTCAAATGTCAAAGTTCAAATTTCAAAGGAAATTCCAAAAAACAATTTCCAAAATTTTGTCGTTTGTTTTTTCCTTTGACATTTGAAATTTGACATTTATTTCTTCCTCTCCTCAATCCTCTTCTTAAAACTCTTCAGCATTCCGGGCAGGTTGCTCCCGATCAGCATTCTGGAAATGGCGCCCGGAACAAACAGGCCGAGATCGATGTCGATGGAATAGGTCGCCCGTGTGGTTCCATTCCCTGACTTTTCAAGAGTCCACTCTCCGTCGTTTCTTTTCATCAGGGCCCCCCTGACAAAGCTCCACGCAACCGTATGCGGCGGCTTTCCAACCATTTTAAGCGTGTAAGAAAATTTTTTGATCAGATCGAGCGTGAAGGTCACCTCCGCTGTATGCCCCGATTTTTTTTCGACAACAACATTTTTGGATTCCGTTAAAAACTCCGGATAGCGCCCGTAATCGGTGATCACGTCGTAGCACTCTTTGGGAGAGGCGTTGATTTCGATGGATTCGGAGGCTTGGGCCATTTTTTTATGTGCCTGGGTGCCCGAGTTCCCGCGTGCCTGAGTGCCCGTGTTTACGCAGGCACTCGGGTACCTGGGCACGCGGGCACTTAATACACCGGTTTTTTGTCAAAATGATGCACCGCCTCGATGTACCGGATGGTTCCGGACTTGGAGCGCATCACCACCGAGTGGGTTTCGGCGCCGCCGCCGAAAAACCGGACCCCTTTCAAAAAATCGCCCGTCGTGACGCCGGTGGCCGCGAACATGACGCTCCCTGCGGCCAGTTCGTCCATTGTGTATATCCTGTCTTCATCGACAACCCCCATCTTTTTGGCGCGGGCCCGTTCCTCGTTGTTTCTGAATTTGAGCCGCCCCTGAAGATCCCCCTCCACACAACGAAGCGCCGCCGCGGCGAGCACTCCTTCCGGCGCCCCGCCGATCCCCAGCAGGATATCCACGCCGGTTTCCTTGAAGCAGGTGGCGATCGCCGCCGAAACGTCGCCATCGCCGATCAATTTGATGCGGGCCCCCGCCTCGCGGACTTCGCGCACCAGTTCTTCGTGGCGGGGACGGTTCAGAATGATGACGGTCAGATCCGGGACATCGCAATTCTTGGCCCGGGCCACTTCGCGCAGATTCCAGGTGGGCGATTTGGAGAGGTCGATCGCCCCGCGCGCATGCCTGCCGACCGCGATCTTGTCCATATAGGTGTCCGGCGCGTGCAGAAAGTTTCCCTCTTCCGCCATGGCGATGCAGGCGATGGAGTTGGGGCCGCCGGTGGCGCAGAGGTTGGTCCCCTCCAGCGGATCGAGAGCGATATCCACCTTTGGGCCGCTCCCCTTCCCCACCTTTTCGCCGATGTAAAGCATCGGCGCCTCGTCGCGCTCCCCCTCGCCGATCACCACTGTGCCGTCGATGCCGATGGAGTTCAACACGCGGCGCATGGCATCGACCGCCGCCTGATCGGCAGCGTTGTTGTCGCCCCGCCCCATGAGGCGGGCGCAGGAAAGGGCCGCGGCCTCGGTGGCACGGACGGCTTCCAACGCCAAATTTCTGTCCATTATAACCTCAAAATCTTGACAATCTTTTCCATCTTCGGCTCACAGACCGCAAGTTTCGGCGCCTTGCTCATCGCGGTCTCCGGATCCTTCAACCCATGGCCGGTCAACGTGCAGACAACCACCTCCCCCTCGTTAAACATCTTTTGGCCGTGCATCTTTGCAAGACCCGCTATCGAGGCGGCCGAGGCCGGTTCGCAAAAATACCCCTCGCACCGCGCCACCAGATGGTAGGCCTTCAATATCTCGGCATCGGTCACCTTGTCAATCTTTCCGCCCGATTCGGAGACCGCCTCAAGCGAGGCCTGCCACGATGCGGGATTGCCGATCCGGATGGCGGAGGCCACCGTCACCGGATTTTTCACCACCTTCCCGCGCACAATCGGCGCCGCCCCGGCGGCCTGAAACCCCATCATCTTTATATTTGGGGCCCTTTCGGCCCGGCTGATGCTACTCGCGTCATTTATTTCGGGCCTCAAATGGCCCCAAACCCCGCGCTCACCACGGGACAAGCCCGATGGTTCGCTTGTCTTTATATTTGGAGCCCTTTCGATTTTTCCCAATTCATGCCATTGTTTGTACCCCCGCCAGTTGGCGGTGATGTTGCCGGCATTTCCCACCGGCAGAAAATGATAATCGGGCCCCCTTCCCAGAACCTCACAGATTTCGAAGGCGGCGGTTTTTTGCCCTTCCAGGCGAAAAGGGTTGATGGAGTTGACAATCTGGATGGGATAACGGGCGCCGATTTTTTTGACAATTTCGAGCGCCACATCGAAGTTCCCCCTTACCTGAATCACCGCCGCGCCATGCATGATGGCCTGTGTCAACTTTCCCAAAGCGACATTCCCCTTGGGAATAAGCACCACACAGCGGATGCCCGCCTTGGCCGCGTACGCCGCCGCCGAGGCGGAGGTGTTGCCGGTGGAGGCGCAGATGATCGCCTTGTGCCCCTCCTCCAGCGCCTTGGAGACCGCATAGGTCATGCCACGGTCCTTGAACGAACCGGTGGGATTTAATCCCTCGAATTTGAGGAAAATCTCCCCCTTGAACTTTAAATGATCGCGAAGCCTTGTCGCCCGCAAGAGAGGGGTATTCCCTTCCAGAAGGGTCACGACGCATTCCGGCCTGACAGGAAGGGATGAGGAGTATTTGTGGATGACGCCTTTGTAGGGGTGCATGGGGAAATGACAAATGTCAAAGTTCAAATGTCAAAGGAAAAAACAAGCAACAAAATTGTTGAAATTGCTTTTTTGGAGTTTCCTTTGAAATTTGAAATTTGGACTTTGACATTGAACTTACGATTCAATTCTGATCAAAAGTGTTTTTTTCGTCACTACCGAAAGTTTATCAATCTCCGCCAGCGCCTTTATCATGTTTTTTTCTTTCGCCCGGTGGGTCATCACCACAATCGGCACCTCTTTCCCCTCCTCGCGTCCGTGCTGATAGACGGCCGAGATGCTGATGGAATTTTGCCCAAGGGCATTGGCGATTTTGGCAAAGACCCCCGGCCTGTCGTGGGCGGTGAAGCGGAGGTAATATTCCGAATCGATCTCTTCCATCGGGCGAACCTTCCCCTTGTGGACGTTTTCCAGCCTGAACCCGAGCGGCGGGACGCCTGGAACGCGTGTTGCAATATTGCGCGCGATCTCGACAATGTCGCCGACCACCGCCGCCGCGGTGGGCAATCCCCCCGCCCCTCTTCCGTAGAACAACTGATCGCCGATCGACTCCCCCCTGATCATCACGGCATTAAAGACGCCGCGGACCGAGGCAAGCATGTGGTCGCCCCGAATCATGGTGGGATGAACCCGCGCCTCGACCTCCTCCCCCTCTCTTTTGGAAATAGCCAGCAGTTTGATTTTATAGCCGAACTTTTGCGCCATGTCGAAATCGAGCGGGGCGATTTCGGTGATCCCCTCGGTGTAAACCTTGGCCGGCGGAATCATGCAACCGTATGCCAGCGAGGTCAGAAGAACGAGCTTGTGCGCAGAGTCGATCCCCTCCACGTCAGCTTTCGGATTGGCCTCGGCAAACCCCAGTTTTTGCGCCTCCGCAAGCACCGAGGCAAAATCCTTCCGGTTCTCCTCCATTTCGGTGAGGATGTAGTTGGAGGTCCCGTTGATGATCCCCATGATGGACTGGATTTTGTCCGCCACAAACCCCTCCCTGATGGCCCGCAAGACGGGGATTGAACCGGCCACCGCCGCCTCAAAAAGAATTTCCACCTCGTTTTTTGCGGCCTCCTGGTAAAACTCCGGACCATGTGAGGCAAGGATGGCTTTGTTGGCGGTGACCACATGTTTTCCCAATTGAAGCGCCTTGAGGATCACCTCCCTGGCCGCCGGTTTGTCGCCGATCAATTCAACGATAATTGAAATGGATGGATCATCCAGCACCTCTTGCACTTTGGAAGTCGCTGTTCCCTGCGGCACGTTGAACTGTTTGATTTTTTTTGCGTCGACCTCGCAGACCTTTTTGATGTTGACGGGATAGCCCAGTTTTTGGGTGATGAGCTCGCGGTTTTTGTGGAGCCGATGTTGATTTGGGGAATGTGGGACATAAATGTCAAATTTCAAAGTTCAAAGTTCAAAGGAAACTCCAAAAAAACAATTTCAAAGATTTTGTCATTTGTTTTTTCCTTTGACATTTGAACTTTGACATTCGTTATTTTTTCTGAAGCGCCTGTTTAATCCCTCTTACGGCCTGGCGGATCCTTTTCTCATTTTCAACAAGGGCAAACCGGACATATCCCTCGCCGTATTCGCCGAAACCGATGCCCGGCGAGACGCAGACCTTCGCCTCCGAGAGGAGGAGCTTACTAAATTCAAGCGAACCGAGCGAGGAAAATTTGTCCGGAATTTTCGCCCAGACAAACATGGTCCCCTTCGGCTTTTCGATCGTCCAGCCGGCCCCGTTCAACCCCTCGCAAAGAACGTCGCGCCTCTGGTGGTAGGTTTCCCAGATTTGCTTCACACAATCTTCAGATCCGTTCAACGCAACGGTGGCCGCAATCTGAACCGGCTGAAACATTCCATAATCGAAGTAGCTTTTTATTTTTGTGAGGGCCCCCACGAGCTCCCGGTTGCCGCACAAAAAACCGACGCGCCAGCCCGGCATGCTGTAGCCTTTGGAAAGCGAATAAAGTTCCACAGCCACCTCTTTCGCCCCATCCACCTGCAGAATGCTGGGCGCTTTGTATCCGTCAAAGGTCAGGTCGGCATAGGCCAGGTCGTGGATGACCCAGATGCCGTGCTCCCTTGCGAAAGAGACGACTTTCCTGAAGAAGTCTAGATCCACCACATGCGTTGTCGGATTGGAGGGAAAAGAAAGGATGAGAAACTTCGGTTTCGGGATGACCGTTTTGACCGCCCGTTCAAGCGAAGGGAAAAAATCATCCAGACCCTCCCCCTGTACGGTCCCGGCCACTGGCCGGGCCATTCTGACCCCCCGGATGTCGCATCCGGCAATGACGGGGGCGTAGATATGGATCGGGTAGCTCGGATTGGGCACCAAAACGACATCCCCCGGCTGTGTAGCCGCCAGCATGAGATGCGAGAGCCCTTCCTTGGCCCCCATGACGGCGATGGCTTCAAAGTCCCAATCGAGTTCCACGTTGTATCGGCGCTTGTACCAGGCGCAAATGGCCTGCCGCAGTTTGGGAATCCCGCGCGAGACGGAATAGCGGTGATTTTTTGTTTTTTGCACCGCCTCAATCAGTTTGTTGACAATGTGCGGCGGCGTGGGAAGATCGGGGTTTCCCATCCCCAGATTGATGATATCGTCCCCCTTTTTTCTCTGCTGGGTCATCTGGGCGACAACCTGGCCGAGGACATAGGGGGGAAGATGACTGATGCGGGGAAATTCGGGTGGGGGTTTCATCGGCAATTACCGGATGTCCTTGAAGAGTTCATTCAGAGAATTTTTTGTTGTTACCTGATCTTTTTCGCTTAATGAACCCAATTTGTCCAGAATGAAACCACATTGAAAGGCTTACAAGTCATGGCAGGTTACCGCCGCCACCCTTTCCAATATTACAAGCTCTACCGGTCTTGCCCCTTTTTTCCGGACAGAAAAAGAGAATGACCTCACGTCATCGGCGCCGCGTGGGGGAGGAACTCGCCCAACCCCCATTTCTTGATGGAACCATCCACAAGCTCCCTTATCTTTTCGGCCGAATCCATCGCCACCGCCTGATGGGCCAGCCTCCGGACATCGCGACATTTCAACCGGCCGACAAAACTCTTGATCTTGGAGGCAAGCGGGGCGCTCATGCTCAAGCTGTCCACCCCCATCCCCACCAGAAGGGCCACCCCCATCGTCTGGCCCGCCATTTCGCCGCAGACGGAAACCGGCTTTTTGGCCCGATGGGCCGTATCCACCGTCTTCTTGATGGCGCGAAGAACCGCCGGATGGAGCGGATTATACATCCCCGCCACCTGCGCGTTGTTGCGGTCGACCGCCAGCGTATATTGAATGAGGTCATTGGTGCCGATGGAAAAAAAGTCCACCTCTTTGATGAGAAATTCCGCCAGGACCACGGCGGACGGGACTTCAATCATGATGCCGATGGGAACATTTCTGGCGAACGGCTTTTCCTCTTCCTGCAATTCCCGCTTCACATCGGCGACAATCTCCTTCACCCGCCGGACTTCCTCAATCGAGGTGATCATCGGAAAAAGCATCCTCATGCGGCCATGCGGGGAGGCGCGAAGCATCGCTTTCAACTGGATGCGGAACAGATCCTCGCGCGCCAGCGAGATGCGGATGGAACGCCATCCCAGAAACGGATTGGCCTCGCGGGGGAGATTGAGATACGGCAGATATTTGTCGCCGCCGATATCCAGCGTGCGGATGGTCACCGGCCTTCTTCCCATCGCCTCGAGGACCTTGCGGTATAAAAGATACTGTTCCTCTTCCGTGGGAAGATTCCGGCGGATCAGAAAGGGAAACTCCGTGCGATAGAGGCCGATCTCCTCCACGCCGTTGTCCAAAGCGGTCTGCAGATGGGCCATCATCCCCATGTTGGCCCCGATGCTTAATTTCTTCCCTCCGATGGGGCCGACTCTCTTGTGCGCCCCCTCGCGGTATTTGCGCTGGGCCTTGAAATCCTCCCGGCTCTCCCGCTCATAGGCGTGCAGGACCCCTTCATCCGGATTCACAATCACAATGCCGGAACTCCCGTCGATCACCGCGAGATCGCCGTCCTGAATGTTTTCGGCGGGAGTGGAGATGCCAAGAACCGCCGGGAGGCCAAGCGATTCGGCCAGAATGGCGATATGGGAAGAGGCCCCTCCCGACGGCGAGAGGATCCCTTTCGTCTTCGACAGATCCATCTCGACGAAATCAGAGATGCTCCAGAATTCGGAAAAAAGAATCTTGTCCTCTTCAAGGGCGATTTCCGCGCCGGGGACCTCGGCGCCGTAGAGAAGCCGGTCGATGATCTTCCGCCCCAGGTCCTGGATGTCGTAGGCCCGTTCGCGCAGATATTCATCGTCGGCCATCGAGAGCTCCTCGGTATACCGCTGGATCACGGCCTCCACCGCCTTGAGGGCCGATTTTCCCTTGTCCACCTCTTCCAGAATCTGTTCCTTGAAGGGGTCGCTCTCCAAAACCATCTTGTAGGCGTCAAAAATGGAGATCTCCTCCATGCCGAATTTTTGCTCCGCCTTTTTTTGCGTGTCGCGGATCTCCTCCTCCACCCAGCGGAACGCCTCAAGCACCCGCATCTTTTCCACGTCGGCGTGAATCACCGCCTCATCCCTTCGGAGGCTGGCCCTCGGGGCCGATCTGCGGACAATTTTGATCTTCGCAATGGCAATGCCGGGAGAGGCCCCGATCCCCTTGAACAAAAGGCCTTCCCCCCGCCTTCGCGGCGCCGGGACGGCCCCCTCCCCTTCCCCTTCCTTTTTGTCCGAAGTGACCTGCCCGAATTTTCCCAGCAGTTTGGTCTTTTCGATGACATTGACGGCGGGGATGGCCAGCGTCATCAGCAGATGCGCCGACCGCGCGGAAAACTTGGTCGCCTTCCGGTTTTGCACCACCAGCACCCCCATCGGGCGGCGGTTGTGGATGAGGGGAACCGAAAGAAACGACTGAAACTTCTCCTCGCCGGTCTCGGGAAAAAACTTGAAGCTTCGGCTTTTTTTCCCCCGCGCCAGCGAAACCGGTTTAAGCCACTCCAGCGTCTTCCCGACCAGCCCCTCTCCCACTTTCATCTGGACAAATCCTACCGATTCCCGATTCAAACCCTGCGTGGCGGCAAGAACGAGGTTTTTCGACTTGGGGTCGAGAAGGTAGAGGGAGCAGACATCGGTGTTCATGATTTTTTTGAGCTTTTCGACCAGAAGGTGTAGCACCCGGCGGACATCCTCCTCGCCCCTGCAGAGATCGGCCAGCTCCATGATTTCGGAGACAACGTCGTGGGAGGATAAGGTGTGGATTTGCATTGGACCGACCCAAAGATAGCGTAGTGGGTGACAAATTGCAATGAACGGGATTGGGCTTGTTTTTTGTGTCCTACGTGATAGGGTAAAGCCCAAAGCCGAGCATCTGGCTTTGCCAGTGCGAGGCGCGGGGTTTGGGGCCACCTGCCCGCCGGATTGGCAGGCGGGTTTGAGGCCCGAAATCCATGACGCGAATAGCAACAAATGGGCCGAAAGGGCCCCAATCAAAATGGACACCGCCCAAATCAAAATCACGGCCGAACCGCAGACCCTGCCGGAGAACTGCCGGTTCACGCTTGAACAACCGCTTCTTACGGGCCCATCGGTCCGCTTTTCAGGCGCCGTGGAGGCGAAGGGGTCCGTTCTGGCCGAAAAAATTTTCGCCTGCGGAAATATCCGGGGGATTCTGATTGCGGGTCCTTCCATAACGGTGACACAGGACGGAGGCGAGGACTGGCGCATTCTCGGCAAAAAAATCGGAACGGCAATCCGCGAGGCGATCGGTGAAGGAAAACCGCTCGTCGCGCCGGAGGTGATCGCCAAAATTCCCATGTCGAGCAAAATCGAGGCGAAGGTGCAGGAGGTTCTTCAGAATCAGATCAACCCAGCCATTGCCTCCCACGGCGGCACCATCGAGCTTCTCGAGGTCAAAAACAACGACATCTTTATCCGGATGGGGGGGGGCTGTCACGGGTGCGCCATGTCCACGGCCACCTTAAAGCAGGGGGTTGAACAAACCCTCCGGCAGGAAATTCCGGAGATCGGCGCCATCTACGACACCACCGACCACGCCTCCGGAACCAATCCCTATTATTCGCCGGGAAAGTGAGAATTCAGAAAGCATCGTGTTTAGAAAGGGCAAATTTTCAGCTCGGCAAACCGCTTAAAATCGCTGTCATGGGTCAAGAGTTCCAGCCCATGCTCCACGGCAATCGAGGCGAGATAGGCATCGGAAACAAGGTTGCCGGTGGCCTTCGTCTCTTTGAGGAAAGTCGAAAAAATCTCCCAATGCCGCTCTCCCGGCTCCACGGTCCGGCAATTGTCCCGCGTCAACAGCGATTCAAGAAACCGAATACCGTCGGAGATGGGGGTCGGCTCCACGAAAATCCGGTGATTGGTGACGATCCTCAAAAAACCCGAACAGACAAAACTGCAAAGGGCAAACGGAGAAAGAGAGGTGGCCAAGCCATCAACCGCTTTCGCGGCCTTCAGGTGATAAGGGCTGTCGGCCCGGTGGGCGTATACGAGGATGTTGATGTCGGGTAAAATCACTCTTTTTGACGGAACTCCTCTTCGTCAAGGCGATCCAGAATCTGGGAGGTGGACATCTCCCAGCTGAAGCCGGGCATCAGCCCTTTTTTCCCCCTGAAGACGGGCAAATGAAACGCCTCCCTTTTTTTGGGCCTTCTTTTTTCGGCAAGGGCCGCCCGCAACAGGTCGTTATAGACCTGTTTGGCGGGCCTTCGGCTTTGCCTGATTTTTTGCCCCAGCTTTTGAAAGACATCGCTATCAAGCGTAATTGTGGTTCTCATTGATGTAATGATGCCATACTGTGATGCTAAATGCAATATTTTTGTTCCGGTCGGCTTGCAATGCCCCGAAAATGTGGTACAGGAAGAAGCAATCATGCCATCCGCGCCGCAGGAACATCTGGATACGTTTCCAAATCCCAACAGTGATCGGAATTATCTGATTGAATTCGCCTGTCCGGAATTCACCTGCCTCTGCCCCAAAACGGGACAACCCGACTTCGCGACGATCAAAATCGCCTACGTGCCCGACGAGAAATGCATTGAACTCAAATCGCTCAAGCTCTATCTATGGTCTTATCGGAACGAAGGGGCCTTTCATGAAAAAGTGACGAATAAAATCCTGGATGACATCGTCGAGGCGGTTCATCCCCGATATGCCGAGGTGATCGGCGATTTCTACGTGCGTGGCGGTATTCACACGGTGGTCACGGCGAGGCATGGAACCAGGCCGGATCAATGAAAATCTTTCATCCCCTTAAAAACCCCGCCAGCTGGCGGCGCATCTCGATTGCCGTCTGGAACGCCCCCAACGATCCCACCGTCTACGGGAAACTGGAAATCGACGCGACGGCCGCTCTGGCCCATCTCGAAAAACTCAACCGCGGTGGCAGCGCCACTGGCGATTCCCCCGTCAAAATCACCATGACGCATCTGGCGGCCCGCGCCATTGCGCTGACGCTCCACAAATTCCCCGACATTAACGGCATCATCAAATGGAAAAAAATTTATCTCCGAAAGACGGTTGACATTTTTTTGCAGGTCGCCATCGAGGAGGGGAATGAGGGCGAACGACCCGACCTCTCCGGCGCCAAGATTGACGCCTGCGAAAACAAATCGGTCGTTCAGATTGCCCGGGAATTGAAAGACAAGAGCGGACAAATCCGCAGAAAAGAGGACCCGCAGTTCAAGGCGACCATCCGTTTGCTCAATCTCGTTCCGACCTTCCTCCTTTCATGGGTGATCCGCTTCCTGACTTTTCTGAATTACAACCTCGGCGTCAATCTGACCGGACTGGGAGTTCCCCGCGACCCGTTCGGATCGGTCATGATCACCAGCGTCGGCTCCCTGGGGATGCCTCCCGGCTACGCCCCGCTGGTGCCGATAAGCCGCGTGCCGATTATCGTCTGCGTCGGTCAGGTGGCGGAAAAACCGTGGGTGGCCGCCGGAGCCGTCGTGGTCCGTCCGATTCTTGAGTTGAAATTCACCTTTGACCATCGTTTCATCGACGGCCTGACCGGCTCCCGGATGGCGAAATATTTCAGGGAACTGCTGGAAAATCCGTCCGATAATCTCTTATAAAAGTGAACGAGCGTTCCGCCTCAGGCGGACGCGAGTGAACGGGGGAAACGGGGGTCCGCCTTAGGCGGAGCAAAGCCCCCGATGAGATGTTTA
The DNA here is from genome assembly GCA_016183175.1 of Deltaproteobacteria bacterium. Taxonomy (NCBI): domain Bacteria; kingdom Pseudomonadati; phylum Myxococcota; class Myxococcia; species Deltaproteobacteria bacterium. The sequence continues at coordinate 8,069 of JACPFC010000006.1, read as the reverse complement.
ATCATTTGACACCCTCTTCCCCTCGCGGCACGATAGCCGCCCTATGCGGCAGATGGGAATCGCGGCCTTTGTCTTTCTCCTTTTGCTCGCCTTTCTTAATTTTTACGCCCGCATTTATGACGCGCCTCCCGACACAAAAACATTTTTCGACCGCAACGGCGAGGCAATCGGCACGATTAATCCCTCCTACGACGGTTTTCAAATCTGGACGCCGGTCGACCGGATTCCCAAGACGATTGTGGAGACATTTGTAAAAACCGAGGACCGCTTCTTCTATTGGCATCACGGGGTTAACCCGGTGGCGCTGATCAAAGCGGCCATCGAAAATCTGGCGGGAGGAAAAGTTCGGCGCGGCGGATCGACCATCACCCAGCAGTTGGCCAAAAATCTGATCCAGGAAAAGAAAGGGAGGTTTTCCGCAAGAAGCTGGACAAATAAATTGTGCGAAACCCTCCTTGCCCTCGGGCTGGAACTGCGCCATTCAAAAAAATGGATTCTGGAACGGTATCTTAATTCCATTTATTTCGGCCGGCGAACCTATGGCGTCTCTGCGGCGGCGGATGTTTATTTTGGAAAAGAATTGCGGGAATTGAATTCCGCGGAGATTGAATTTTTGGCGGGATTGCCGAAGGGGCCGAATCGTTTAAATCCCCCCCAACCCCCCTTTTTCAAAGGGGGGGGATCAGATTCCCCCCCTTTAAAGGGGGGTCAGGGGGAATTTGCAGTTGCCCGCCACTTCATCGAATGGGTCGCCACGCGGCAAGCCGCAAAGCAGTTGCCAGCCGGCCCGATCGTCCACACAACACTCGATTTGAACCTCCAAAAGCGTCTCGAAACCGCCGTTCAAGCCCTGCTTGAAGAGCGGGCCGGGGAAGACCCTCTCCTCACCGCCTCTGCCGTCGTCATTGATGTCCCCACCGGCGGCATTCTGGCGATGGTCGGTTCGCGCGACTATGATAATGATGCGATCAAGGGGCAGGTCAATGGCGCCATAGCCCTGCGCCAGCCCGGCTCGACGCTCAAGCCTTTTACCTACTTTGCCGCTTTTTCAAAGGGTTTTTCCCCCTCCACCGTTATTACCGACGAGCCGCGGAGTTTTCTCGCCCTCACCGCCGCCGATGCCGAGGCCTACATCCCGCAAAATTTTGACCGCCGGTTTCACGGCGACGTGACCATTCGCGAGGCGTTGGGAAATTCGTACAACGTCCCTGCCGTGGCAACGTTGAACGAAATCGGCCTCTCCTATTATCACGATATTTTGAAAAAGTTCGGCTTCACCTCGCTTAAAAAACCGCCGATGTATTACGGCCTTGCCGTCACCCTCGGCGCCGGAGAAGTGAGTCTTTTGGAATTGACAAACGCCTATGCAGTACTGGCGCGGGGGGGAATCTTCTTGCCTTATCAATGGCGCCCAGGTCAGCCTTTGAGCGAACAAACATCCATTATTAACAATGCCAAACAATATGCCGCGCAAGTCACCGACATCCTCACCGACCCATCCGCCCGGTTAAAGGCCTTCGGTTTTAACGAAGATCTGGCGATTGACGGCTTTCCCGTCGCGGTAAAGACCGGCACCAGTTACAACCATCGCGACAACTGGACGGTTGGTTACACACCGCAGGTCGCCGTCGGCGTCTGGGTGGGGCACGCCGACGGCTCGCCGCTTTTGGGGACGACCGGGGCCACCGGCGCAGGGCCGGTCTGGCACGCGGTGGTGGAAAATGTGGTGAGGGAGTGGCGAACGGGTCCTGTCGCCTGCGGGTTTCCCGCTCGTCCTCGGCGTCGCTGTGGCTTGCTCGGCGTGGAACGTCGTGATGGCTTGTCTCATACGCCACATCTCCGCCTGCGGCGCGATCGGGAGCCCTCCCTCCGGCGTCACCCGTTCGCCGTCCTGGACACACAACCAGATTCTGATCCCGGCTGGCGCGTTCGCTCCCCCCTCCCCCACGCGCGCTTTCGATTGCACCCCTATCTTCCGGCGGAACACCAAAAAATTCTTGCCGAAGTGGAGGTGACTGATCCGGAGATCGAGAGTCTTCGATGTTATCTTGATGGCAAACTTGTCTCGGAAACTCCGATTTTAGACAACACAAATCTTCGTTTTTGGGTCCCTCCCGAAACGGGCGACCACCTGCTCACCATCAAGGCCCCCGACGGGCGAAAACAAACCATCCCTTTTTACATCATGGAGACAACCACATGAAGGCCCATTTCAAAACAATTATCGCCGTCGTCTTTTCACTTTTTGTCGTGGCTGGCGGTATCTATTGGCTCACACAGAAAAAAGCGGTTCCCATCAAGGGAACGCTCGAGGTCTTAACCACCACCCCCAAGGGAGAGCAGATCTCGATTTTTACCGACGGCATCACCGTCATGTTCAATCACCCGATGGTGCCGCTCACGACGCTGGATGTCGGACGGGACAAAAAAATTCCGCTCAAAATCACCCCCACCGTGGAAGGAAAATTTACCTGGCTTGGCACTCATGGATTTATTTTCCGCCCGAACAAACCGCTGGAACCGGCAACCCCTTACCATGTCTCCATTCCCGCGGGACTCGTTTCGGTAGATGGCTACCGGTTGGACAAGGCGACCGACTGGGATTTTTTCACCGTCACGCCGTGGGTCAATTCGGTTTCGCCGGGCGACAAGGAGACGCTCCTCCCTTCCCAAGGTGGCAACGCCACTGGCGCCGGATTTTTTGTCCAGTTCAACCTCTCAATGAATCGCGGCGAGGTGGAAAAAAGGATCCGCGTGACGGAGGGGAACAGGTCAATCAAGGCCCGGAAGGATTTTATCTGGATGGAAGATGACCATCGCCTCTTTGTCCGTTTCAAGGACGGCCTCCCATGGGGATCCAAAATCACCGTCGAAATCCCGGCCGGCCTTCACGCCAAAAAAGGGAAATTGGGCCTCAAGGAGGCGGTGACGGCAAATTACGAAATACCGCCCGAAACATTCGGCCTTTCAAAAGCCGTCATCAACAGGGGGGGTACTGAAATTCCCGTTTCACCCGACAAAGAAAACAGTGCATCGGTCGGCGACACCGTCTGCTATTATTTCACACAAGCCATTGAAAAAAAATCGTTCGAAAAGGCCTTTCATGTCGAGGCCCCTTCCCCTTACATCTATTTTGTCGACTGGGTGAGCTACCCGGTCATGCGGGAGTCGGGCAAGACCGACACCATCGAGGGATACAAAACAGCCTGCGCCTCTTTTTTGGACGATTACAACACCGCCTACAAGGCAGGCATAAAAACAAAGGAGCTCCACGCCCTCTCCGGCGCCCGCTGGGAGGGAAAAATAGCCGACTACGCCTTCCGGACCGATCATGCGGAACCGGCCCTTAATTCCAACCTCGGCAAAAGCATCCTCTCGCTCGAGGCGCCGATGAAAATCCCCTACCGCGGCGTCAACCTGAAGGGGGCCGTTCTGAACCTCTACCGGCTCAACGACAAGTCGGAATTTGCCGAAGGGGTGTTTGACAGGAATCTCGTCCCCCGCGGGCATACCGACAAGTACGGCAACTTTATCTTCGATGAACCGGCGTACAGCGAAACCATCACGGGAAATTACGCCGTGCCGATGGATTTGAAGATGATGGCGATCGATCAGGAACGTCTGCCGCCCCTCGTCACGCAGGAGATCCCGTTGAAGATGACCGACGACCGGTCACAGCCCTTCACCGTCGATTTGAAGACACTCCCCGATGATTACGCCGTCTCTTCCGGTTTTTACCTCCTCGAGGTGATGGGGGCCTCTTCCATTCGTGGCAAGCAGGCGCCACGACCCGTCTATTCGATGGTGCAGGTAACAAAGGTGGCGCTCGCCCTCAAGCGCGAGGCGGAGCATGTGCTCGTCTGGGCTACCGATATCGAATCGGGAAAATCGCTCTCTTCCCTTTCCGTAAAGGTGACTCTACGCGACAGAGACGACAAGGAGATCCTCTCCGAGGTTTTGACCACGAACAAAGACGGCGTCGCCATTCACAAAGGGGTGTGGAACGGGGCCCTCAAGGAGGATGACGACATCTATGGAATGTCGTTTTGCGCGGAGGTTTTGACGGAGGGGAAGGAGTCCTGGTCGTGCGAAGGGGACCACATGATTTCCTCTTACCGCGATATTCTGGAAAAACCCCCTTTCTATTACAGCTACCTCTACACCGACCGGCCGATCTACCGTCCCGGGCAGACCGTCTATTTTTCGTCATTCATTCGTGAGGTGAAAGAGGGGCGTTATTTTCTCCCCGATGAAAAATTAAAGGCCGACATCTTGGTTCGCGACGCCTCGGGACAGACGATTCACGAAACAAAAGATTTAACGGTGGAGCCCGGCGGGGTCATCAAGGGGAGTTTTCAACTTTCCGACGCGGAAGACATCCCCCGCGGCGACTATTCGCTGATCCTCGATGTCGGCTCGAAGGAGGTCATCACCCAAACCTTCTCCAAAATATTTGTCGTCGCCAGCTACCGCAAACCGACCTTCAAGGTCGATCTCGAAACGCAAAAAGACCAAATAATCAGCCGCGACAAGATGGAACTCACGGTCAAGGGGGCCTATTTCTTCGGCGCCCCGATGCGCAAAGCCAAAGCGAAGTGGTCGATCATGACCTCCTCTTATGTTTTTTCGCCCGAGGGGTTTGAGGCATTCAGTTTCATCGACGACGATCTCTTGAACCGCCGTTTCTCGATTGAAGAAGGGGCCCCTTATGACGACCCCGACGCATACCAGTATTATACGGACGCCGAGTACGACGTCGTGGCGGAATATCCGATTTCGGAAGACAGCGGGCAGGAAGACGACCCGCGCGGCGGTTCTCTGGCCCGCACGGCCCGTCGTTTTTTCAGGGACATGGCGAATAAAGAAATAAGGGGGAACAAAGATACGCTGAATGACCAAGGAGCGATGGTCATCCATTACAAGCCCGATCTCGCCAAATACCCGGTCAGCCAGAGGTTGAGCGTTGAAGCGACCGTACAGGACCCTTCTTATCAGGAGGTCTCCGCGCAGGAGGATGTGATCGTCCACAAGGGAAGTTTCTATCTGGGGGTTGCCCCCGAAAAGTGGGTCTATGGGGAAAAGGAAAAGGCAAAAATCATCATCGCCTCGGTGGACACGAAGGGAAAGCCGGCGCCCGGAAAAAAATTCACCGCCGAACTGCTCCGCCGGGAATACAAATTCATCGAGCGCCGGAACGCGCAGGGGTACTGGGACTTCGTGTACGAACATGAGGACAAAAAGATAAAAACAATCGGCTTCAAGACCGGCGCGGACGGCTCGAGCGACATCAAGTTTGAAATCCCGGAAGCGGGCACTTATAGAATCGTCGCCGTCGGCACGGATGAGAAAGGGAATGTCCTTCGATCCGCCGTCGAGGTCTACGCCTGGGGAAAAGGGTATGTCCCCTGGCGGCTCGACCAGCCCGAAAAGCTGGAGCTGGTCCCCGACAAGAAGGCCTACAAGACGGGCGAGACGGCTCATGTGCTGGTCAAGTCGATGGTCCCCGCGACAAAGGCGTTGATGACGATCGAGCGGGGACGAATGTTGGAATACAAGGTCATTGACCTCGGCGACTCGAATGCGGGCGCAATCGAAATCCCGATCACGGAAGGGATGATCCCCAATTTTTATGTCAGTGTTGTGGCCCATGTCGGGAGGGATGACAAACGTTCCCCCGGCCCGGGTCGGCCTCCCCTTCTTTTCTACGGCCAGACCGAGCTTTTTGTGGAGCCGGAACAAAAGCGGATGACGGTGGAAATTACAACCGACCGGAAGGGGGAGGGAGAGAATCCGCCAATTTACCGGCCGGGCGACGAGGTCACTGTCACCCTTCAGACAAAAAATTCTTCGGGTAAACCTGAAAAGGCGCATGTCATGGTGACGGTTGCCGACGAGTCGGTCTTTCGCCTGTTGAACTATCAACTCCCCGATCTGGTCAAAAAATTCTATTATCGAAGACCGGATAACGTCGTCACCTCGTCATCCATGTTGTCGTTAAAGGCGGGCGACGGCGGCAAGGCGGACAAAAAGCGGCGGATCTTCAAAGACACCGCCCACTTCGAGGGGCATGTCGTCACGGATGAAAACGGCCGGGCCGAATTCCGTTTCAAACTCCCCGACGACCTGACCACCTGGATTATCGAGGCGCTGGCGCTGGCGATTTCGGAATCGAAGACTCTTGCCGAATTTGAAAAAGAGGTAGAAGACGAAAAGGGGGTTGAGGGCCAGAGCGCTCTTGGCGCAAATCTGGCGTTGACCGACAACACCTTTGTCGGCGGCGCCCGCGCCTCCATCATGACCACCCTTCCGCTTTTGATCCGCCCCGCCCTCCCCCGCTTTGCCGTCTGGGGAGACGAGGTCAAGGGGCGGGTCATTGCGACCAACCGCAATCCTCAAAACGTGGAGGGAACGCTCAAAATTTCTCTGACAGGGAATGCCTTGCTCAAGGAGGGCAAGACGGAGCTGACAACACCCATCTCGATTGCCGGCAATGGCGAGTCCCCCTACCCTGTCGAATTCAAGATTGCGGACGAACCGGGATCGGCCGGCAGGGCCGGCGCCGTTGTTTTTTCGGCGGAGGCGCGGGACAAGAAAGGGGAAATACTCGATGGTTTTGAGGTGACGCTTCCGACGCAGGATCGCTACGCGCCGGAGGTGGTCGCCACTGCGGGACAGACCACCGATGAGGCGCTGGAGAAGATCGACATCCCGCCGTCAATCACTACCAACAAAGGGGGACTGTCGGTCGCCTTCAAGGCCTCGCTCGGCACCGCCATCGCGGCGCCGCTTAAAGAGCTGATCGACTTCCCCTATAACTGCTCGGAGCAGAAATCGGCCACCCTCCTTGCCCTTCTGATGGCGCATCATTTCACCAAACACTATGGCGAGAAATATTTCGACGCCCTCGCGCCAATTCCTCCTGCTGAAATGAAAAAATTATCGGGACTTTCCGACAAATTGAAGTGGCTGGAGACAAAAATCAACGGCCTGATGGGGGAACTGCACGCCAAATTCATGTACTACGGTGGCGGGATCAAATACTGGCCGGAGGACACAAAACCCGGCTATTTCCCCAGCGTCCAGACCCTCTGGGCCTACACACTGGCCGTGGAGATGGGTTTTTCGCCCGACGAGGCGGATAGGGCCAGTCTCTCGAAATTTATCGCCAATGAATTGCAAACAGACCCGAATTTGAGCGACGACGCCAAAGCCTTCGGACTCTGGGGCCTCTCGCTTAATTACGCGTGGGATTCAGCCACGGCCGACGGTCTGATCGGGCGGGTCAGAGATCTCTCGATCACGGGACTTTCGTATCTGTTGATGGGGTTGGCCAATCAGCCAGCCACTGGGGAGACCCCGGAACAGGTGATGAAAATTGCCGACCGGATCCGGAGTCTTGCCGTCCATGAGCCGCGCCACACAAGCTGGCCCCGCTCAAATTTTTTCTGGTCTTCCAGCCAGAAGAACACGGCGATGGCGGCGATGGCCCTTTTGAGTGAAAATCCGGCCGATCCGTTCGTTCCCAAGGCGCTGGCCTATCTGCTCAACCGAAAAAAGACCCGCGAATTCACCGTGACGCAGGACAACCTCTATCTGACTTACCTCGCTTATCAGTACTCGCAGATTCGGGAGGAGGAAAAGACCGATTTCAAAGGCCTGCTCACCTTGGGTGGCCGGAGTCCGGCTGGCGGCCAGACGGTGACAGAGAAAAAATTCAGCAAGGAAAACCTGTTGGATGTCCATTCGGCCGAGATGAAAATGACCGAGATCAAAAAACTCCCCATGCCTGCCGATCTGATCGTTTCCAAAAAGGGGGATGGGACGCTCTATTATGATCTTCTTCTCAAGTATTACCTCCCGCCGGACGAGACGCCGACGCGCGAGGAGGGGCTGATTGTCTCGCGTGAATACGATGCGCCGGATGACATCGGGGAAAAGCGCCAACTGACCCAGTTCAAGGTCGGCGAAACCTACAAGGGGCACATCACGCTTGTCGCCTCGCAGGATCTGGCCTACGTGGTTATCGAGGACCTTTTGCCGGCCGGATTCGAGCCGATCGACATGACCCT
>JACPFC010000005.1 GCA_016183175.1 Deltaproteobacteria bacterium | reverse complement strand
CGCTCCACCAGCTATCGGTTTGTCATTATTTTCTATTGGGACGGTGTGGCGATTGCCTATGTCGATTCCACGCAGACAACCGGCGATTCAAAAAGCACCACAATCAGTTTTGTCGCGGATGACATTGTTTACGGAGTACCCACAGGTTTGACGGCGGACGAATCGGTGTCGCTTGATTCCGACGTTGCTTCAAACATCTTGCCCGACCTCGATCTGGACGGCGACGGGTACAGCAATTTTGACGAGCTGGATCAAGGGAGCGATCCGGAGGATGCGACGGATATCCCCACCACAACAACAATAACAACTGCCGGCGTTACGATCACGGTTAATCTTTCGGACGGCCAGACGGTTCAGGACGCGGAAACCGTTTCGGCGGATGCTTCGAGTTCGGCAAGCGCCATCAAACGACTGGTTTTAAGCAAGTCTTCCGGCAGTGCTTTAAGCGACACAAACAGCAATGCGGACGCTTTTGACGCCACATGGGATACGGCGACTGACTCGGTAACGGAGGATTCTTCGGTCACCTTTACCTTCACGGCGCAGGATAACAGCGGGAACACCGCGACCCTTGCCATAAGCGTGACGGTGGACAACACGCCGAACATCACGTCGTTCGGGACCTCCACGCTGATTCAAAACGGAAGTTCCGCAAGCCTCACATGGGAGGTGGGGAATTACAGCTCGCTTTTGGTTGACAACAGCGTGGGAACCTTAAGCGGTGCGACAGGCTCGACAAGCGTGAGTCCGTCCACGACGACAACCTACACGCTGACCGCGACCCGAACAGGGACTTCCAAAACTTTTACCACCACGGGGAGCGTGACCATTCAGGTGAATTACAATCCGAGCTTTGATGGTTCTACAACAACTGAATTGGGACAGGACCCGGCAAGCGGCGTGGCTATTTCATGGAATCAGTCTGATTCGACCGACGGCTTGGACGACACGGTAACGGGCACGGTGACCCTTTATGAAGGCTCCGATTGTCTGTCCACTTCGTCCATTTCGTCCACAACGTCCACAAGCGGTTCCATCAGCATTGCCGCTGACACCCTCGACCCCCGCACCGATTATTCCTACACGGTAGCTCTCTCCGACAGCAATGGAGGAAGTGCCTCCACAAGTGCCTGTCAGAATTTCACCACCGGCGACACAGGGCTTGTGGGGTGGTGGCGGTTTGACGGGGATGTGACTGACTCGAGCGGAAATGGGTTGGATGGTTCCGACGACTCCCCCAATGATACCCCCTTTGTGTTTGCGAGCGGCATCAACGGCAGTGCCCTTTCCCTTGCCGGCAACGACTATGTTCGTATTCCCCACAACAGTCTTTTGGATTCTCCCCAGACCGTCGAACTGTGGGTGCTGACAAACACGACAACGGGGCCGCGCGGCCTGGTGGATAACTATAATGGAAATGCTCAGGAAACTGATTCTGACTACCAAACTGGTTACCAGTTGGAACTAGGCAGATACTCCAATACGCTAAACTGGCTGGTTGCATCCGATGGACCAACATTAGATCCGATAATCTCGGCTGAAGTTTGGACCCACCTGGTTGTAACTAGCGATACGGACAACGGATCCTACCGGCTGTATCTGAATGGGGAGTTGGCAGATATTGCGGAGGCGACGATCGAGTTTATGGCCAACAGCACCATGGACCTCTATTTTGGGGCAAACCTGGGTGGCGACGATTCGGGAAATTTTACGATCAACTCTAACGAGGCGCTAGATGGAATGCTCGACGAAATCGCCATCTACTCCCGCGCCCTTTCCACGCAGGAGATCCGCGACTTTTGCCAGACAAATGATCCGACGGGAAGCACCTGCGCTGATGACGACGTGCCGGCGCAACTCACGCCATCCAACGGCCTCGAACTCCCCCCCACCCGCGCGTTTTTGTCGTGGGAGGCTGGTATTACGCCTTCGGGCAAGACGTTTAACCATTATCTACTTTGTTATGCGGCGGCAGGAGAAGACATATCGTCGGATCTTTCCTGCCTAAACCCGACAACCACGTCCGATTCGTTTTCGGTACTTGAGGATCCCATCACCCCCAGCAACACCGGCTACAGCTGGAAGGTGAAGGCCTGCTACAATGCCGCCGGAACCGATTGCTCCGACTACTCCCCCGTCTGGTCCTTTTCCACCGACGATTCGCTGGTGGGGTGGTGGAAGTTTCAAGATGTGAATATGAACGATGCCAGTGGCAAGGGTCATAATGGCACGCTCAATGGTGATCCTGCCTTTTCCATCGGTGAAGGAATCGACGGAGCGCTCACGCTGGACGGGGACGATGATTATGTCCGAGTCAGTGATTATGCTGATCTGGATGGCATGTCGGCATTGACTCTCGAAGCCCGTTTCATGACTCTCGATACGGCGCAAGATAGCAAAGGCATTGTGGGTAAATATATGGATATACCCAGTTCTTATATATTCAGAACAAAGGCTAATAACACTGTTGATTTTATATTAACGACCGATCCTGATAATAATAGTGATGCTACCAACTCAGGACAACTATCTGCAGGAAACTGGAATCACATGGTTGGAACCTATGGCGATGACATCCAGGCTACGGCTCTTAATGGGGTTTTCGTCTCTTCACAAACTCTGACAGGCGACACCGTCAACGATACCACCAACGACCTCTGCTTTGGTGCTTACTGTAAGGGATTAGATGTTGCCGGCTACTTTTCCGGTTACATCGACGAAGTCGTCATTTACGACAAGGCCCTGTCGGAAGAGGAAATCCGAAACTCCTACTGCGCCGTCGAGGCGCTGGCGGGGAGCGACCTGTCGGCGGATGGGTGTTTATAAAAGACAGTGCGTAAGTGAGTAGACGCCGAGTGCCTGCGTACGACCGTCCGATTTTCGGACGGCGCCGTCCGAAAAATAGACGTTTCCTCAAGCATCTTATTCCGCAGTCGCAAGCAATCTTCCTCCAACCCGTTGATTTTTCGAGCGCGCCAATCCAAAAAAATTAAACCCGCTTTTGGCATGGTTCTTGAATGTGCGTTTTGCCCCCAGGCAATAGTGCCCGGGATTTTTTAAGGAGAGCCCATGTCGAAATTCAAAATACTCTGGTGGACAAATCGCCCCGACCAAACGGTTGCCGAAGCGGAAAATTTTTCCGCCGAAGTGGAACCGAGCCGGGCCGGGCCTATCCGCGGGACAACGCCTTCGGATGCGGTCTCCTGCCCCTCATTCGATGACGAGCCTTGGAAGTCCCGCTCCGACGCCATCCGGCGGGAATCGAAGGACGAATTCTTTCTGGTCGACTGGAGTTCCACGCAAGTAACCCCGCCGCCGCTTCCCCTTGATCATGGCTATGTGAGGCTTTTGCTGGAATTTCTCGATACGGTCCCCAAGGAGTGCTGGATTGATGAGGAAAATGAGGAGGATTAACAAGGTTTCTTAGGCTATTGACTAAAATAGACCTATGTTTTAGTATCTGTTTTACTGATTTACAGGTCTGTTTTATATACGTAACGACATAACTCCCCCTTCTCCCCCTCTTTCAGCCAGAGGCTGATCCGCCTTTGGCGGAAACAGAGGGGGGGTGGGGGGAGTTATCGGCAGTTTGAAATGTCGTTGTGTATAATAAGCGGTTTGCTGTGTAATTTAGGGCGCCTCTAAAAACTATGTTCGTTACGAAAAAACATGATCTGAGCCGAAACAAGGAGGATGAGCAAAAAGCCCGCAGACGTAGCCAAAGCGCTACGTTGAGGACTTTTTGTGAAATCCGACGCAGTTGCAGGCCAGAGCATGTTTTTGCAGTAGAAGATAGTTTTTAGAGGTGCCCTTTAGTATGAAGCGATTTTCTGAAAAGTTCCTCGTTGAATGGTTCGGGCGGCCACGCCGGAAACCCCTTATCTTGAGGGGGGCGCGGCAGGTGGGGAAATCCACCCTGGTCCGGAATTTTGCCGCCTCCGGGGGATTCGATCTCATCGAAATCAATCTCGAAAGAAACTTGAGGCTCAACCCGGTTTTCAAAACAAACGACGGTAAAAAAATTCTGGCCGAAATCGAGGCGGCCAGCGGAAAAAACGTTCATGCCAAAGAGGCGCTTTTGTTTTTGGACGAAATTCAGGCCACCCCCGACGCCATTCCGGCCCTGCGCTACCTCCACGAGGACATGCCGGAGCTTCCCATTGTCGCCGCGGGATCCCTTTTGGAATTCGTTCTGGCCCGGCATGGCTTTTCCATGCCGGTGGGGCGCATTGAGTTTTTTCATCTGGGCCCCATGACGTTCAAGGAATTTTTGCTGGCGCAAAACGACGAATCCCTGGTTGGATATCTCGAAGGATACCGTCTCGGCGGCGCCCTGCCCGAAATGGCGCACGAGAGGCTTTTGTTGCGGCAACGGGAGTATCTGTTTGTGGGGGGCATGCCGGAGGCGGTGCTGGTTTATTCCCAATCGGCAAGCCTGACGGAAGCGCAAAGGGTGCATCGCTCCGTGATGAACACCTACGAGGACGATTTTGCCAAATACACCCGCCAGGCCTCCGAATTAAACCGCCTGCACAGCGTCTTGGGCGCGCTTCCGAAAATCATCGGCTGTAAGGTCAAGTACTCCCAAATTTCGCGCGAGGAACAGTCCAAATCCTTAAGGCTGGCCATCGATCTTTTGGTCAAGGCGCGCCTCCTCCTGCCGGCGCATCACAGCGCCTGTTCCGGCGTTCCCCTCAAAGCCTCCGCCGACCCGCACGTATTTAAATTATTTTTCCTCGACGTCGGCCTGTTTAATTACCTCTGCGGCATGGAATGGGGCGATTTATCCCGAATGGACGAAACCCGCCTGGTCAATGAAGGGGTATTGGCCGAACAATTTATCGCCCAACACCTGGCTTATCGCCACGAAGGGCTCGAAAGTCCCGATCTGACCTATTGGCTCCGGGAGGGAAAAACGTCCAATGCGGAGGTTGATTTTGCGGCGGCGGTCGGAGACCGGATTTTTCCCATCGAGGTCAAAGCCGGAACAAGCGGCGGTTTGAAATCCCTTCAGCAGTTTGTCCTCAAGAAAAAAACGCCTGTCGCCTGCCGCTTCGATTTGAACCTCCCCTCCACGCAAAAGGTCCGTCATCAAACCCTCGAAGGGGGAACGGTAAAGTCAGCCGAATTCAATCTTGTTTCATTGCCGCTCTACTTGGTCGAAGAAACCCTCCGGTTGTTAAAAACGGCGTAATTTCTAATAAATAAAATTGAGTAAATTTATTACAACCGTCCGAAAAATAGACGTTTCCTCAATCATCTTATTCCGCAATCACAAGCAATCTTCCTCCAACCCGTTGATTTTTCGGGCGCGCCAATCCAAAAAAATTAAAACCGCTTTTGGCATGTTGCTTGAGTGTGCGTTTTGCCCCCAGGCAATAGTGCACTCCCCCTTGATCATGGCTATGTGAGACTTTTGCTGGAATTTCTCGATACGGTTCCCAAGGAGTGCTGGATTGATGAGAAAATGAGGAGGATTAAATTACGACCGTCCGAAAATCGGACGGTACCGTCCGATTTTCGGACGGTTTGCGCCTAATTCCCCTCCCCCATTTGGGGGGATGGTCAGGGAGAGGGAAAGCTAACTCCTTGTTTTCCCTAGACCCTACACCCTAAACCCTAGCCCCTGCCGTACTTGGCACGATATTTGAATATACAAAAGCCATGATGAACGGGCAGACACAACAAGTCGTTGATAAAGCGGAAGAGGCGTTGGCCCTGTTGGAAAAGGAAGAAAAGGCGTTTCGGGGCCACTGGGTTTGGAAAGATCTTCACTGCACGCCGGAGCAGTTCTTTTCGGCGGTCAACAGGCATGTGAAGTCGCTGAACATCCCGCCGGAAAAGTGGAACGCGGCCTATAACAAGGCCAAACAGGCCTCCAAGGTCCGTTCCGCCGAGCGGCGCGGCGCTTACCGGCCGATAAATTTGCAGATGATAGGAGCATTGAGAGTTTAACGAATAAACGAATAAAGGAGAATCAATATGACCACAGTCTCTTTAGATCAAGTAAGATTCCAGGGTATAAACGGCGAAACCAGCCTGGGTGGAGGAGTCAGCGAAACCGGGTTGGAACAGACCGTCGGCGTTTCGCTGATAGCCGACTTCAACCAGCAATTGGCCGATATTTCGGCCAATATGCAGGATCAGCTGGCCCAAAAACAGGAAGTGCGGGGGGAGATTTCCGTTCTTCAAGGCATTAATGCAAAGACAACGATAAATAACGAGTCAACGAACGGTCAGGATGCAGTCATGATTACACAGGTCGAACGCGACAAACTCCTCCAGTTGGGGGTAGATAAGAACAGCATTATCTCCAGCGGAGGTTATCTTTACGTCACCAAAGAGGCCCTCACCGCCACCGTAGAATCCAGGCAGGAAAAGCTGGCGGGGTTGAACTCCAACAGCGAGCTCACGATGATCCAGATTCAGTCGCTGGTGGATCAGCGGAAAAACATGCTGATGCTCCTGTCCAACATGATGGCCAGCAAGAATGAGACAGCCTCGAGCATTATTCGTAACCTGAAAAACTGATAACGAAAGGAGAAAATCATGATCGTCACGGCAAATAATACAGCAAACTCCATCTCCGGCGTCACCATCGGCGCGGGCACCATGGACATGCTCACCTATGTCGAGGCCCTGCTCCTTCAGGATTCCGACGGCCAGCTCAAGGATATGGGCAAAAAAATCCAGGCCAACCTGGACCTAAGAAAATCCTACCGCCAAAGCATTTCCAAGCTTGACGTGGCGTTAAGCGCCTTCAAAGGCCTTGAAAAAGGAGAACACGATGGTTTCAAGGTAAAAGGAAAGGACGATTCAAAGAAAATGGTGGGGACTGACCTGAATGACATGCTGAAAGAGCTCGGATTGGACGGTCTTCCCAATGGGCAAGTGAGCGACTATTTCTACGACACCGAAGCCCACGATGGGCTTGGTGGGGTCTCCTCCGAGGCAAGCGAGATGACCATCGGAACAAAGTCGACAAATAAGCATGGGAATACGGAATATACCATCAAGGCCGATCAACTCGAAGGGGCAAACAAGTATCTCCAGGGAAAGTTGGACGACCTCAATACGGAAGGAGAGCAATTCGGGATTCAGCTTCAGGATCTCAGCGGAAAAAGGAAAACGACTCTTGAGACACTGTCGGCCCTAATCAGCAAGGTTCAGGATGCCAGCGCCTCGATTATAAGGAACATCGCAAAATAACAGAGAAATTTATGCCGCCCGTAACCGGAACATCAAGTATCAACTTAACCTCGATCAGCAACGATACCCTGACCGAAAGTTTTTTCGCGGGGACCGCCCAGGGCATGGTCGATCAAAAAAAACTGGCCGGAAGCCGGCTGAATACCGGGCTTCGCGACATGAGCGGCAAAAGGGACAAACGGATCAGGGAACTCAACAAGTATGTGAAGGAGCTGACCAAAGGGGGCTTCTTCCGGATGTTTCTAAAAATATTTAGTTTTGTCATGAAAATCCTTAATCCTTTGGACACCATTTTGGGGAAAGTGTTTAAGGGGAAACTGAAGTGGCTTCAAATGGCTCTGTCCTTCGCCGTTCAAGCCGCCCAGATATTCTTCACCGGGGGAGCTTCTGTCCTGCAAACTGTCACCCAACAGCTGACAAAAAAGGTGTCCGAGACCGTCATGAAAATGTTCCAGAAAATGGCCCAAATGATGGGAAAATCTCTTGTAAAACCCGTTACCAAAATGATGGGGAAATCTCTTGTAAAAACCCTTACCAAACAGGTCATAAAAAATGCGTCGGAAACGGTCTTGAAGATAGTTCGATTAGCCGTCACCATGCTAAAGGATTTATCGCAGGTCGGAATTAGCATAATGGATATGGCGAAGCAAAAAAGCATGGCCCTTCACCAAAAAGAGGCCGAGAGATTCCAAACTCTGGCCATGCAGGCGGGCAAAACCGTGGAAAGCAACTCGGATGAGATCCGCCGGATTCAAGAAGGGATGACCAAGCTCATCTCCCGGACCTCTGAAACAATAAACATCGAAGAACAGGGCAGGGAAGCCCTGACAAAACTTTAAGGAGACAACCATGGCCATTATTTCCGCCAACACAACTTCATCGACCTTCGGCGACTCATCCAGAATACTTGCCCTCCTTGAATCGATGGAGGAAAACAGCTCCCTTCAGGAAACAGACGCCTCCAGGCAAAAAGAAAGGCATTTCGACAGTCAAATATCGCTTCAAAAGGAAAAAGTGAACAAAATGGAAGAGCAAATTAAAGCCCAATTCAGCAGTGGCCTGCTCAAAAACATTGTCTCACTGGCAACCTCCGTCGTGGCATCCGTCATTAATTTCAAGCTTTCAACCATGCCCAACGTCGCCTCTCCGGCGCTAAAGGCCGCGCAGGCAAAAATTGCCAACGCCTTGAAAATGATCGCCGGGGGAATTCAGAAACTGGCCAATTTTGTTCTTCAGTTCGATCCCTTTGCGAAAAAAGCGCAACAGGCGGGAGTGGATGTCGAAAAATTGCAGAAAGACATTCTTGCAGAATCGAAGCAAACGGAACAGGCGCAGGATGTCGAAAAAAGGGCGCGGGAGTCGCGTGCCAAAACAGAGGACGCGATGAACAGTTACGTGCGTCTTAAAAACGAGGCCGAAAGCGCCATCGCCAAAAATTAACGGGAGGTTTCCATGGAAATTACCAATCAAAGAAGTGAAACGGTCAGTTCGACAATCATCACGCCTCAATCGACAAGTAGCGTCGAAAACTTGAGCGCCGATGTCATGATGCAGGCCTTCATGATCGAGGAGGTCAATAAAAAAATCGATGAGGTTAAAACCAAGCTCGAGATGAAAACGGCCCTCCTGGGCGCCTACGGCAAGCAGATCGGCAAACTGGACATGGTTAGAGACAAACATCCCGGCGGCGGTGATACCAAAATCTATCATACTTATGAGCGCGTTGATTTTACCTACGATGAGAAAAGCGGAGAGGTCAAAGAGATCAAAAGGGGGCAGTTGGCCACAAAGGACCCGATTTTTGGGGCAAAATACACGCCGAAGGCCGCCCTGTCGGCCGAAATTGAGCGGCTCAAAAAGACTGAAGACAAACTCAAAAAAGAGGTCAGCCAGCTCGAGACCGATCTCAAAGAGCTTTTAACGCGCAAAAAAGCCATGCTGGAAGAAGTCGCCAGCGGCGTGACCAAAAAAGGAAACGCCTTAAAAGATTTGAGCATGAGAACTTAAGGGTCTAAAACCAGCCGCAAAAAAGGAGAAAACCATGTCTTCAATAACGGAAATGCCGAGTCTCTCAATAACCGGAAAACATAATGATTTTTCTAAAACTCAAGGGAAGGGAACCTCACAAGTGAGCACCGTTTTAAAAAACGGAACTCTCAAAATCAGGGGCGGAGACGGAAATGACAAAATCGAGCTTAACCGCATGCTGGGCCGGACACCGGCGATGGTGGAGATAAAGGTCAACGGCGAGGTTATGGCTACCGTTCCCTATTCCCAGTTGCGAAACGTCAAGATTTATGGCGGAAACGGCGATGACAACATCAAAATCGATCCGTCTCTTTCGCTCGATACGACCATTCATGGAGGAAAGGGAGACGACACCATCCAGGGCGGGTCCGGCAGTGACAAAATTTTTGGCGGCGCCGGCGATGACGTCATTGAAGGAACAAAAGGAAATACTAATTGGATCGATGGTGGATCGGGGGCTGACACAATTTATCATTACAACGGCGATCACGTTAAACCACGAAGAGGGGAAGGGGATAGAGGGTACCTTAATCATTTCAGAAGGGTATAAAGCGATGACCAAAAATTCCCAGCTTGTCTCTTCCTGTGACGAAATACGAACGGAGGTTTCCCGTTTCCTGAAAGGCCCGAAGGCAAACCTGCTTTTCCCGCACGTCAACCTCAAAGATGATCTTTGCCTCGACTCGCTGGATATCGTGGAATTGATCGTGCACCTCGAAAAGAAGTTTGGGGTTGAATTTGACGGCGATACCATGCCGTCCGTCGAGACGGTGGGCGACATGGCGCGGTATACGCAGTCACTTGTGACAGAAAACGTAAAAATCTAAAAGGAGGGTTCCCAAGTAGCAAAGCCAGTGGCGGATGAAGCGGCTTGGGAGCGGAGTTTGCAGAGGCAAGTAGTGATTTAATTAAACATCAAACTAAAATTAAGGAGAACTTATGAGCAATGACTTATCACTATCAAACAAGATTTGGGATGGCATGGCATCTTCGGCAATGGAGATCGCCAAACCGGAAGGGGCAGATGAGTTTAGAACAGTGGTCATGCAAGCTATTTGGGATGGCTACGACCAAAATCTCTCTCCACGCGCCGTGGCCGAGCAGATTTATCCCGAGTTTCAGCAGAACCCCGATCTGGCCGAACAGCTTTATCCGGATGCGTCCAGGGACTTTCCCAGCCTCCAGAAATGGATCGGCGACAAGATGGCGGAAATCAGGGACAATTTATAACGCAACGGCAACGGGGGCAGGGAGCTGAAAAAATATGGGCGGTTTGTCGATTGAAAATAACAACGATCTTTTCGGCATCGGCGCGGAGGCGTTGCGGGGCGGAGTTTCGGCGGCCTCAAGCGGCCTTAAACTCCTCCAAAGCATGGACGGCAAAGAGATCAAAGCGCTCAACGATGCGGAGATTGTCAAGCTGCCGCATCCACCCACCAAATCGACGAATCGCTGATAACCGCCGTCATCATTAACGAATCCGGAGGAAAAATTGAGGCCGTATCCGATACCGGAGCCTATGGGGTAATGCAGTTCACCCGTGATATTTATGCCCCAAACCCCAAAAAACAATTTTTTAAAACCTCTATAAACCCTTTTGTCCCGGAACAGGCAATTGACCGGGGTACTGCCTTTCTCACTTATTTAAGAGATCTGCCTTACATTAAAGGAGATCTGGAGAAAATTGCGGCCGGATACAATCAAGGGGAAGGCGCCGTAGCCGACGCCGTCGCATCGGCTGAAGCAAAAGGGGGTAACTGGAAAGATTATTTCTGGTCAACAACAAAATTCAACGACCCGGCACGCCGTAGCGAAGGTTTGAAATTTATTGCCAGTATTAAATCAATCCTTTCCCTCCAGGATACCCGTGTTTCGAGTGCTGTCCACTCCCTGCTTGCAAATGGGCCGGAAATAGCTCAAAACAATAACGTACCTTCGGCCAAGGAATGGAAACAACAGCATATGGATTTTAATGCCGAAGGGTCAATAGTCGAAATCGCTCCTTATGCGCAAAAAATTTAAAATCCTGTTTTGGGTATTGACGTTGTCTGAATTTTTCACCGCTTCTACGGTACAATCGCAAGACACCTCGTTTTATTTTTCCCTCCGTAACCATCACCGGCAAAAGCTGTTTGGGCGAATCAACAACCGAAAAAGACAGCTATGTCCGTATCCAACTGGCAAACCAGAAAAATAAAACAAAAAAGATTTTTTACGGCACCTGCAATCGTTACCGTGCCGCTTGTTCTCTCGAGGTCCGGCAGGTGAGACTTGTTCAAAATGAAGCCCCATTCATTGTATTTGCCGAAGGGTTTGGAGGGGGGTCCAGCGGTGCTGAAACTTATCACGTGGCCATTTTTGATCCCGACGATCTTTCCAACAAGGGGGAGTTTGTTTTTTACACTTGGGGAGGTGGCAAGGATTTTTTCGGTACTGATGATTTTATCGATCCCGGTTTTCTCAAAGATATTGATGGGGACGGCAATAGGGAAATTATCGCCGAGGAGCGTGACTGCACTGGTAAATGGCATTGCAGTGAACAGACAAAAGGCTGGATCTACTCCTACCAAGACGGCCGCTACCGGAAGTGGAAACCGATCGAGGCCAAGACAGCCAAATGATCTCCCCCCTCCAAAACCTGCAGGCCCTCCAGACGATCCTGACCGTTGAACAACAACTGCTGGCCAATATTCTGCAAAATCTCGCTCCCGCAGGGGAGCAGATGCAACAGCCGGCCGGGCAGACTGGAACGGCTGACAACTTACCTCAAACGCCCCCTCTCCCCTGCCCCTCCACCTCGCCTGTCCGCCAGTTGTTTGGTGGAAGGGGGGAGGGATTAAGGGAGAGGGTGATTCCAAAAGGGAGTGAAGGGGAAGTAAAAGAATCCGGCGAATCTTTGCTGACCAAAACGAACGACCAAGCCCCTTCGCTGAAAGAACAGATCGTCTCGCTGACGCAAGCGCTGGTCCAAAACGGCCACCTCCCCTCCTCCACCTTAACCCAGCCGATCCCCGTCATCATCCCCCAAATGCTCGCCTGCCTGGGAAAACTGCACCGGGAGGAAAAGAAGAAAAAACAAAAGAAGAAAAAAAATAGGGACAAAAAGGGGAACCAAGAGGATCAAGAGGATCAAAATGAATCCCCCCTCGATATGCTGATCCGGCAGGTGTTTAAAATGCACAGCCCTTCAAAATGAAGTTCAAATGTCCGGGGCCTTGACAAAAATCGGGGAGATCGTTTAGTATTACTTAGAGGTATTACTTATGTCTCGACTGACCCGAAAATTCCAAATCACCCTTCCCAAACCGGTTCGGGCGGCGTTGAATGTCCGCTCCGGTGAAGAGGTTGATTTTGTCATCTCTGCCGGAGGCCGCATCCAGGTCGTCCGGAAGGATAAAAGGGCCCCCTTCGACAAATTCGTAGGTCTCCTGAAATCGGTTAAAACAAAAGACAGTGATCGCATCGTTGCCGGCCTGCGGGGTCACAAATCGTGATCGTTGCCGTCGATACAAATATTCTTCTCGATATTCTCATCCCGAATCCCTCTTTTTTGGAATCGTCCAGAAGAACGCTCAACCAATACGTCGAAAAGGCCCCGTTGATCATCGGAGAGGTTGTCTATGCCGAATTGGCCGCCCAGTTTGACGACGAACTGTTGTTCAAAACGTTTCTGGTTTCCACAGGAATCAGACAGGTCCCTTCAGGTAACGGCGCCTTATGGACGGCCTCACGAAGCTGGAAACGATATAATGAGCATAAAAAACGGAAATTCCTTCAATCTCGCCGCGTTCTGGCCGATTTTCTTGTCGGGGCCCATGCCGCTGTTCATGCGGGAAACTTGATCACGCGAGACCAGGGTTTTTACAGGACCTATTTTCAAAATCTGAAAATCATCGATCCGGGCCGATAAATCCCCCCTCCCCCTCTTAATCAACCGAAAAATTGGGGAAACATCAATCCATCCCCAACCTCCCCAGCCTTCCGCTGGCGCGCGATTTGGCGTACATCCACTTGAAAAAAAATCCCGCAATAAAGAAATAAACAATATTGAGCAAAAAAGCCGTCAACATGTAGCTCGACGGCATCACCCCGTCCCGGATCATCGCCCGCATCCCCTCAAATACATACGTGCTGGGGAGTAGTTTTGAAATAACCTGCACCGATGGCGGAAGGATCGAGAGGGGATAAAAAATCGCGGAAAGCGGCTGGACCAGAAAGGGGATTCCCCAAATCAGCGCCTCCACGGCGTGTCCCCAGCGGATCAAAAGGCCGGAGGTAAAAACCCCCATCGCCCAGCCGAAAAAGAGAAGATTGGCCATCAGGGGAATGAGATAAAAACCGTTCATGCCGATGAGATTGAAATGATAAAGCCCAAACGCGATGACGGCAAGAATCGCCACGATCAACAGGATTTTTGCAGTTCCGTAAATGAACGTGGCGGTCAGCCACTCCCAGATTTTAAGCGGGGAAACCAGAAGGTTGACGATGTTTTGCGTCCAGATATCCTCGACAATGGAAATACTCACCCCCTGCTGGCTCCGGTAGAGGACATCCCAGAAAATCATCGCGTTGATGAGAAAAATAATGATCTTGGAAACTTCAGTCTGGGCCAGGCTCTGGATGTAGAGGGTCAAAAAACCCCAGACCAACAGTTCCATCACCGGCCAGAAAATAACCTCAAGCGTGCGGGAGACGCTCCGCTTGTGGAGGTAGAGATAGCGCAGGATCATGGCGTTGATGCGCGAAACAGATTCGTTCATAAGATCAAATCCCCATTGCGGACAATCTTGATAAAGACCTCCTGCAGGCTCCCGCTCTTGAAAGTCCGTTTCACCTCTTCCGCCGAACCCTCGGCGATTTTTTTTCCCTGATGGATAAAAAGGATCCGGTCGCACAACTCTTCCACCTCCATCATGTTGTGCGAGGTGTAAACGATGCCGATCCCCTGCTCCTTCTGGATTTTCTTCAGAACACCGCGTACGGTATCGGCCATTTCTGGGTCGAGGCTGGCGGAAGGTTCGTCCAATAAAAGAAGCTCCGGATCGTTCAGGAGACACTTGCAGAGATTGAGCCTTGTTTTTTCCCCCGCCGACAAGGCCCCGGTCACACGGTTTTTCAGGTGTGAAATTTCAAAGAGGTCAAGGAGCGATTTGATTTTTTTGGCCGCATTTTTTACCAGATAAAGCCGCGAAAAGACATTCAATACCTCATAGACCTTAAGATTCGTCGGCAGATTCACATAGGCGGATGAAAAATTGAGCCGTTTGGCAATTCGGTGGCGATCCTTTAAGGGAGAGAGGCCGAAGACCGAAACCTCTCCCGTGCTGGGGGTCAACAGCCCGAGCAGAATATGAATGGCGGTTGTCTTTCCCGCACCGTTGGGGCCCAAAAGCCCGAGAATTTCCCCTCTCTTCAAATGAAAGGAAAGATTATCGAGAGCCAAGGTATCGGGGTACCGTTTGCAAAGACCTTCGACAGCGACAAGTACCTGATCCATCTTCCCCTTTTATCCGATTTTAAGGCGATTTTCACTCTTTTCTTTCAAAGAACCCTCTGCTAGAAAGGTAGCAATTCAGTCTCGGGTGGATGCCTTGAGGTTTTGTCGGCTGTTTGAGCGCACCGCAGTGAACATCGCCAATCGGAACATTCTTGAGCCCAACAATCAAATAGAGTGGCGATTAAATAGACCGCGAGTTCCGACAAAACCGAAAGCAGACACCGGGACTGAATTGTCACCCAAAGGAGAATGATGCCTTTCGACATTCACAAACTTATCGAATCGCGCGAAGGCGAAAATTATGCCCTTCATTCGAACTACATCAACCCGCAGTTCGCCAAAGTCTTAAAGACCATCGGCTTCGACAAAGTTTACACGAAAGCGAAAGGGCCGTATCTTTACGACAAAGACGGCAATGAGTATCTCGATTTTCTCTCCGGCTATGGCGTTTTCGCCATCGGTCGAAACCACCCGAAAATCAAATTGGCGCTGACAGAATTTATCGACAAAGACCGCGCCAACCTGGTGCAGATGGAGGCCCCGCTCCTTTCGGGCCTTTTGGCCGAGGCGCTGATCAAACGGGTGAATCAGGACGGGATCGATACCGTTTTTTTCACCAACTCCGGCACCGAATCCAACGAGTGCGCCATCAAATTCGCCCGCGGCGCCACCGGGCGCAAACGGATTCTTTATCTCCATCACGCCTTTCACGGCCTTTCAACGGGAAGCCTTGCCCTAAACGGCAACACCGAATTCCGTGAAGGGTTCGGCGATCTTCTCCCCGGATGCGAGATGATCCGGCAAAACGATCTGAATCAACTGGAGGATGAACTGAAAAAGAAAGATGTCGCCGCCTTTATTTATGAACCGATTCAGGGAAAGGGGGTTTACATTCCCCACGACGATACCCTTCCTCAAGCGCAAAAACTCTGCCAAAAGTACGGGACTCTCGCCATCGCCGATGAAATCCAGACGGGGCTGGGCCGCACCGGAAAATGGTTCGGGTTCGAACACTGGAATTTAAACCCCGACATCATCACCGTTTCCAAGTCGCTTTCGGGCGGGATGGTACCGGTAGGAGCAACACTGACGCGACGAAGTATCTACAACAAGGTCTTTTCACGGATGGACCGGTGCGTGGTTCACTCCTCCACCTTTGGGCAGAACGATCTCGCCATGGTCTGCGGCCTTGCGACCCTTTCAATTATTGAAGAGGAAGGGTTGGTTGAAAAGGCCCGAATGCGGGGGGAAGAAATCGTCGAGGGGCTCAAAAAACTCGATGCAAAACACGAATGGATCAAGGAGATCCGCGGCAGGGGATTGATGATCGGCATCGAATTCGGAAAGCCCACCTCCCTCAAGAAAAAAATCCAGTGGAATATGGTTCATCAGATCAACTCCGGCCTGTTTGGCGAGTTGATTGTGATGCCGCTTTTGGCCAAGCACCGGATATTGACACAAGTCTCCGGCCACGAACAGGATGTGGTGAAAATTCTTCCTCCTTTGGTGATTGAACCGGATCATGTCGGCCGCTTTGTCACCGCTCTCGACTCGGTGCTTGAAGAATGCGGCCAAATCACCGGCCCTATGTGGGAGATGGGCAAAAATCTCGTCAAGCACGCCTTGGCCGACAGAAAAGCCGCTACGGCTTAAAACCACCTCATCAATTGCCGGTTTTGAAATGATTTCTACCAGTCAATCCTTTGCCTGGATGTATTCGGAATCAATGTGCCGATAAACTTAAACAGGCTCGAGTGCCGATTTTCCCGAAATTCCCTTTTGGCCACCCGCGCCGTCACCTTCCCCTCGTCGGTTCCCTGGATGAATTCCACTTTCTCGAGGTCCACATAATTAAGGTCGATGGTAAACAGCCCCCGGCTTCCAAAACTTCCGAAAATTTCAACCTTGTCGAAATTCTCGACAATCAGGTTGGCCGAATTCCGGGCCTTTCGGATGCTGAAAGAAAAACCGGGATAAAAAACCAGCTCTTTGGCCGCCTGGCACATCCCCTGATCCCAGGCGTCAAAACCGGCCCCCTTGTTGATGGGAAAGCGAACCTCCGAATCGGCAAAAGAGACAAACCAGGCGGTCTTTCCCGCGCGATCTTTGGTCAAGGTCACCGAGGTTATTTTTTTGGGAAAATCGGGGGCCGTAAAAACCTTTGCGGCAAGCAAAACATCCGTTATGCCGGGCGGTTTGACGGTCAACGGAAGCCTTTGGGAAGGGATTTTCTTTTGCAGTAAAAACAGGAGCTGAAAAAACTGCTCCAATTTGGTTTTTTGAGGGACCGTGTCGAAGATATTCCGAAGGCTTTGACGGGAATCGTCCGAATCCTCCCAAATTGGCAAGTCAAGAAGCTTCTGCAAAGAATCAAGCGCGGCGGAAATTTTCGGGAGATCGGCCTTCAAAACCGGCGGTGGAGGCGAATCGGCGCCGGGACACCGGTCGTCCGCCAAAAGAACCGACGGGAAAACAACAAAACAGATGAAGAGGAGAAGGGCCTGCATCGTGACGCATTTCTCTCCCATTTTAGGAACGACAAATCAAGGAGAAGTCTTGCTGGAGAAGTCTTGCTTGTCTTGCGGCAGCGCTCCTGATAATACCGTTGGTGCTGAAAATTTTTCATCGTGAAAAAAAATAAAATTATCCTTCTTTTTCTGCTGGCCCTTCTCACCCGATTGACCCCGCTTGGCGCGGGCGAGCCAAAAAAAGAAACCGTCCCGACGGAAACCAAAAAGGGAAATCCTCTTTTTCGCTATTTCAAAGACCGCGAGATCGATGTCTTCCCTGTCCCCGTCTGGGAATCGAGGCCGGATGAAGGCAACACCTACGGCCTGATGCCGGTGGTCCTTATGTCCGACCATGACAAGCAGATCAAGGCAATCTTTGCCGCCATCGGCCAGTACAACACCATAACCGGCGTCAGCGGCGCCGCCCTCTCCTACTTCTACCCCAAACCGGACGAGGCGATTGAAATCTACGCCGAGGTGGCCCAGAAATATTTGAGGGATGTGGAGTTCCATTTTCTTGACCCCTCCTTCTTCGACAAATTTTATCTGGAAGGAACCTTCACCTGGTTAAAGACCCCTTTTGGTCGTTTTTTCGGCCTCGGGCCCCGAAGGATCGAAAGAAATCAGAGCAATTTCACCGGCCGGAATTTTTTGCTCGATGCCGCCTTTGGCTGGTATTTCATGAATCACTTAAGGGTGGAAATGGCCCCAAAATTCCACACCACCGACATACTCGGCCGGGCGATTGACGACATCGACGATACGCTGACCCGTTATGGCGCCCTCCCCAATGTGGTCGACTCGACCAATTTTATCGATGAATTCGCCCTCGTCTTCGACAACCGGGCAAACAAGGAATATTCAACGTCCGGTTCGAAAGTTCGTCTCTCTTATTTTTTTTCGAACAAGGCCCTTGGGAGCGACAAGAATTTCCAGGGGTGGCGCCTGGAGGCGGTCCAGCTGATCCCGCTGGTGACAAACCGGTGGATGACCGCCCTGCGTTTCAATTTTCAGGAGGTCTTTGGAACAAAC
>JACPFC010000004.1:18653-19358 GCA_016183175.1 Deltaproteobacteria bacterium | reverse complement strand
AACTCTTCCGCTGGTGGAAACCCCTCTTTCCCATTGGATTAATGTGGGTCATTTGCGCAACAAGTGCCAAAAAAAGGGGGTCAATACTTCAACACCCGATGCCCATATCGCCCAGTCAACTTTGGATATTGCGGGCATTCTTTATACGTCCGATTCTGTTTTTTCAAAAATTCCGGAATCCATAAAACTGAAGTATAAAATTTTTCCCAAAAAACCGCGCCATGATGAAGAACTGACGGAAATTACGGAATTGGAACGGAAAGAAGATTGATTATTCGTTCAATCAGAAACTCATCCCAACGCTCGCCCCATACGTTCCGGTTGCCGGGTCGACAATCGCCTGAACCACCGGCGCTTTTTTCTTGAAGGCACTACCAATCAAGGCTCCGATTCCAAAACCAACAGCCCCTCCACCCACAATACCCACCGGGATCATCACGGCCCGGCAAGTCGATGAATTTTCTTCGGCAAACCTGCATAACAGGCCCGCCGTGATACCGGCTCCCGCGCCTATAACCCCCGCTCCAACACCGCCACCCGTGGCCCAATAGGTTTTGGCCGAGGCATTTTCAAAAGGCGCCCCCAAAACCAGACTCAAAACAAAAACGAAGATGATTCCTTTTTTCATTGTTGCTTCTCCTTTCTGACCAAGAACAAAAGCAACCGGCGTGCCAAGTGGGGGCGCGGAACAATCATTTAAAATTG
>JACPFC010000004.1:3490-18628 GCA_016183175.1 Deltaproteobacteria bacterium | reverse complement strand
GCCAAGGGCGCCCCCGAAAAATGAGAGGGCCGGGATTGACCAAAATTGACGAAGATTGACGAACAATTTCGGCTCTCTTGACAATGTAGCTACTTGTAGCTACAATTGGTTCAGCTATGGAATTACTTAAAACCGTGGGGATACGGGAGCTCAAAAACAACCTTTCGGCTTATCTGCGGGAGGTAAAACGCGGCACGCGTGTGCTCGTTACCGATCGAAACGAGGTTGTTGCCGAGTTGCGCGAACCGTTGACAAAAGAACTCCCTGCCGAATCGAACCCTCTTCTGGCTCAGTGGATCAGGGAGGGGAAGATCATTCCTGCAAGAGCCCCTAAAACTCCGTTGAAACTTCCTCTGACGGGCCTTAAATTTCCCGAAGGAACAGCTCGCAGGATTCTTGATGAGGATCGAGAGGATAAATTTTAGTGACAGTTTATTTGGAATCATCCGCACTGCTTGCCATTCTCTTCAATGAACCATCCGCGCCTAAAGTTGTTCATGCCCTGAATGAGGCAGACATCGTCGTCACATCCGTTTTAAGCTTCATTGAAGCAAAAAGGGCTGCAAATCGTTTTCCACAAAAATCAGTGGTATCCGGCCTTCTTGAAAATTTGAGCTTCAAGTGGAACCGGATCCCGGTCGATGAAGCAATTCAAAAAAGGGCGGGGGATCCCTTTCCAGTCGAACCGGTGCGCACGTTAGATGCCATTCACCTGGCCACGGCTCTCGAAATGTTAAAGGTTTTTCCCGACCTTGCCGTGCTCTCTTTTGACAAGAGAATTCTGGATAATCTCGAACCGCTTGGCCTGGTCAGAGCCGAATTGGAAAAATTAAAAGCTGATTCCGCGGAAACTTAATATGAGCGGAGCATTGCAACATCCCCCCTGTTCGGATTCCGAATCATATGCGCCATCTTTTCTAAAACCCAAACGACACCCTACCCGTCCTTCAAACTGCCAGGCCACAAACAGGGCATTACTCGCGGCGGCCTCGCAAAACAGACCGATATTTGGCTTTACCATGTATCGAAGCCCAAAACCGGTATTCAGTAGCGGAACCGGAATAACCCCTCCCAAGGCGCCTTCTTCATCGGAGTTCGTAAATCCCCCATCCACTTGAGTCCAACCATAAAGTAAGGATCAGGCGCCTTGTCCCGTTTGGTCAGGTGAATCACGAGATTCGCCCCAAAATCGAATTCGTGGTCGATACCGACCATCCAAGCAGTAAAAGGGCGATGATTATTTTTTTCATGGTTATTTCCTTTCCCCGCTAAAATCCGCCGTGACGGTGCAACTGCCGCTGGGGTCGTAATCTTCGACATGCAGTTTTGTCTTGAAGGCAAATCCCTTTACTTCCCCTCCTGTTTCCCCTAAATTTATCGGATGTCCGCCCGTTCAGCCACGTTGATTATCGCCGCCCCGGAGGCCGATGCCAACCTCTACTACGCCTGCCGTTTTCTGGCCCCGGATCCCATCATCTATTTTGAAATCGGCGGCAAAAAACATCTCGTTCTCTCCGACCTGGAGATCGACCGCGCCCGCGAACAGGCGGATGTCGACAAAATTCTCTCTCTTGCCGACACTCTCAAGGGCCTTCGAAAGCAGAAAAAAAATTCCGTTCCTGTTTACGCCCGCATTGTCGATCTGATTTTCAGAGCCAAAAAAATAACAAAAATCGTCGTCCCTTCGAATTTCCCCGCACAATATTTTCAGGCTTTGGAAGCCTTAAGCTACCGAATGACCGTAAAACCGGACCCCTTTTTTGAGTCTCGTCTGGTCAAGTCGCCGGAGGAAAAAAAACAGATCCACCACGCCCTCAAACAGGTGGAAACGGCGCTTGGAGAAACGGTGGGGTTCCTGCAAAAATGCACGATCAAAGGCCGCTACGTAACTAACGGGCGAGAAAAAGTGACTTCCGAACACCTGCAAAACCGCATCAACTCGCGGCTCATGGAGCTCGGTTGCGTGGCCAACCACACCATTGTCGCCTCGGGCCCGCAGGGGAGCCTGCCGCACCACGAGGGGAGCGGCCCCATTCTGGCCCACACGCCGATCATCTTCGATATCTTCCCACGGGACAGCCACAGCCGCTACTACGCCGACATGACGCGGACGATGGTAAAAGGAAAACCGTCCGATGAGGTCAAAAAAATGTTTGCGGCGGTTTTGGAGGCGAACATTCGGGGGCGCGACGCTGTTCGTGCCGGTGTGACCGGACGCCTGGTCCATCAGGCCGCAACCCGTTGCCTCGAAAAAAGGGGATTTAAAACCGGAAAAATGAACGGCTGTATGCAGGGCTTTATCCACTCGACGGGACATGGACTGGGGCTGGATATTCACGAGCTCCCCTCTGTAAGCCTGGCCGGAGGCAAACTGAAAGCCGGAAACGTCATTACCATTGAACCGGGGCTCTATTACAGGAAATATGGGGGAATCCGGCTTGAGGACGTAGTGTCCGTGACCAAAGAAGGGTCCGAGGCATTAACGAAATTTCCACGGGTTTTGGAGATTGACCGCATGTAGGGGCGAATCAAATTTCCGACAAGATTTCTTTGCGTTTTTGCTGGTATTCCTGCTCGGTGATCAGTTTTTCCTTCTTGAGCGCATCCAACCGGCGCAAACGAGCGGCAACGTCTCCGGAGGCGGATGACGGCGCGTTTTTCGCCGCCCGTGAGGCCGTTGGCGCGGGGGAGAGATCTTGAGACTCCTCCTTCTTCTTTTTTGCCTCCTTTTTGGCCTTTTTGCCCTTCATCTCCTCTTCTTCCGCCAGCCTGTCTTCCTCCTGCTCACGATAGGCCTGTGCAACAAAATCGTAGCCCGGATCGAGAATAATCTCGGTGGCGCTGGCGTAGGACAACTGCTGTCCCTCGCCTGCCTCGAGGGTCACGCGAAGCGATTTGGCGTTGCGAATGGCCTTGTCCATCTGGGCCGAGGCCTCGTAGTCGCCGGTGATTTTTGCAAAGAGTTTCTGGAATTGGAAATGGATGCCGTCATCGGCCGCCCAAACGTTGCCCATCGTCAGGCGGTCGTTGCGCAGGATGAAAAAAGGGCGTTTGTGAATGATGGAAAAGTGGGCGACCTGGTCGGGGGTGGCCTTGGCCAGCGCCTCAACAATGAACGGCGCATACTTTTTTGCCTCGTAGGAGTTGAACACGTCCGCCGAATCGATTTCTTTTTTCAGAAGAAAACGTTTGGAAATCTTGACCGACAACAGCATCCCCTCCATCTGTTCCACGGTCAGCCCGGTATAAGGATGCTTCAGCGAACCAAGGGGAACGTCTTTGGGAGAGGCACGGTCGAGCTTCACCCAGTTGATCCGCTGGCGATAGATATACTCCGCATCGGCGCGGGCGAGACCCGGCAGGGCAAAAGCAAACACAACCGGCAAAAGAAGGCCATAACGTTTTATCATATTATTCCGGAGTCACCTGCGGAACACCGTCATCCTCAAAATCATCCGGGCTGTCCCCGGATGATTCCGTTTCGGCATCATCGGCGGGCGGAGCGGCCGTTTTTTCCGAAGCGGCCTCCTTTTTCACCACCGGCTTTTCCTCCGCAACATCCTTTTCCTCAACGACAGCCCTGTTTTTCCGGGAAGAGGGTTGTGCCATCTCTGCCGCGTCGCGAAGCACCAGATACGATTTGACCTCTTTGACGCCAGCCTGCTGTTCGGTGATTTCGATGGCCCGGTAGATTTGATCCTGCGATTCCACCCTCCCGCGCAGGCTGACCACCCCCTTCCAGGTGTCGATATCGATCTGGAAGGCCTTCACCATTTTATCCTTGAGGAATTTCGTTTTGAGTTTGTTGGTGATCACCGCGTCGTCGATGGTTTCGCCCAGACTTCGGCGCATCTGGGTGGAAGAACACCCGGCAAGAATGACGGCAAGAGACAAAGCAAGCAAAAAAACGAACCGGCGATAATTCATTGAATGGTCCTCTTACTTTAAATATCGCAAGGGTGTCAACGGACTTTAATATCGGGGGCCGGCCGCTGGCCCCCCCAAACCCCCGGTTCGCTCGCGCGGAATAAATCCGACGCTCGCTCACTCTAAACGAATGACAGCGGCCTTGGATTTATGCTAACCTTTTTTCCTTAATTCTCATCACGAAAGGAAACCTATGGATCCAACACCCCCCATTCCCGTCGGGCAACCGGCTGAGCCGGCTGAGCCGGTTCAACCGGTTCAACCGGTTTCGTCGCCCCCCTCCGCGGCGTCGACGCAACCGGGGCAGACAAGCACAAAATCAATCATCGCGCTGGTTTGCGGCATTCTTTCACTCACCTGTTGCGGTTTCATCAGCGGCATACCGGCCATCTTTATCGGCCGCGCCGAACTGCAGGGGATAGACGCCGGCCAGATTCCGGCCTCCAACCGGACGCTGGCCAAGGTGGGGCTGGTTTTGGGGATCATCGGGACGATTCTTTCCTGTCTGGGAACCCTGGCGTATGTGATTCTTATCGCCCTGGGGATTTCCACCGGAATGATGCAAAATATGTAAGGCGGTCGGGTTATGCGCATCATCGCCGGAAAAGCCAAAGGAAGACGGCTGTTCGGCCCCAAAAGCCTTCTTATCCGCCCCGTTTCCGACAAGGTGAAGGGGGCGATTTTCAATATTCTCGGCCCGCTGGAGGGTTGTTATGTTCTTGACCTCTTCGCCGGAAGCGGCAGTGTCGGGCTGGAGGCGATAAGCCGGGGGGCCGAGGGGGTTGTGTTTGTCGATTTTTCTCCACCCGCCCTCACGCTTCTCAATCGCAACATCCGGCAGTGCGGTTTCCAAAAACAAGCAGGGGTCATCCGCGGCAGGGTGCCGGAAATTCTCCCCCATCTTGCGCGCCGTGAGAGGCGTTTCGATTTTGTCTTTATCGACCCTCCCTATGACAGAAACCGGATCAATCCAACCTTGTCCGCCCTGCTTGCAAATAAACTCATTGACGCTGAAACGACGGTCATAATAGAACACTCACCGCGGGAGATGCCGGAATGTCCCGGCCTTGCCGTGCTCGATCAGCGGAAGTACGGGCAGACGTTAATCACGTTCATGAAATGTGCCTGAGTGCCTGGGTGCCCGTGTAAAAACGTGGGCACGCTGGTACGCAGGCACGCAGGCGCGGGAATATGAAAATCGCCCTTTGCCCCGGCTCTTTCGATCCCCCCACCGACGGCCATATCAATATCATCGACCGCGGCCTTAAGATATTCGACCGCATCATCGTGGCGGTGGCCATTAATCGGTCAAAAAAAACCCTCTTCGAGCCGGAAGAGCGGGTGACCATGCTCCAGGAATTGCTGAAGGACAAAAAAAATATCGAGATCGATTCTTTCGAGGGGTTGCTGATCGACTACTGCCGGAAGAAAAAAATCAGCACCATCCTGCGTGGCATCAGGACGGTTTCCGATTACGAATACGAACTCCAGATGTCACTCGCCAACCGGATACTGAATCCGGACATCGAAACCATCTTCATGATGACCGAAGGGCGTTATTCCCACATCAGTTCCTCGATTATCAAGGAGGTCATCTCGTTCGGCGGCTCCGGAAACGGCATGATTCATCCGTTGGTGGAGAAGAAATTGAGAGCAAAACTTCGGAAAAGTGCCTGAGTGCCCAAGTGCTAGGGTGCCCGTGTAAAAACGCGGGCACGCAGGCACGCGGGCACCCGAGCACGATATGCATGCAATTAACCCGAAGAGTCCAAAGAATCAAACCCTCGCCCACACTGGCCATCGACGCCAAGGCCAAGGCCCTTCAGGCTAAAGGAATTGACGTGATCGGCTTTGGCGCCGGCGAGCCCGATTTCGACACGCCGGAGAACATCAAAAGGGCCGCCATTCTGGCCATCGAAAACGGCTTCACCAAATATACCGATGTGGGGGGAATTGTTGAACTCAAAGACGTCCTTATTGAAAAACTCAAACGGGACAACGGTCTTGCCTACACCCGCGAAGAAATTCTGGTCTCGGCCGGCGGCAAACATTCCCTTTATAATATCGCCCAAGCCTTGTTCGCAGAGGGGGACGAGGTCATCATTCCGGCGCCCTACTGGGTAAGCTACCCCGACCAGGTTTTGTTAAACGACGCCAAACCGGTGATGCTTAAGACTTCCGACAAGACCGGCTTCAAGATCCTGCCTGGTGAGCTCGAAGCCGCCGTTACCTCAAAAACCAAGGCATTCATCCTCAACTCCCCTTCCAACCCCACCGGCGCCGCCTACACCAGAGAGGAGCTGGAAGCGCTGGCGAAGATCATCGTCAAAAAGGGGATCATCTGCGTTTCGGACGAAATTTATGAAAAGATCGTCTACGACGGATTTCAGCATGTCTCGATCGCCTCGTTTGGCGAAGAGATCAAAAATCGGACGATCGTCGTCAACGGCGCCTCCAAGGCATATGCGATGACCGGCTGGCGGATGGGTTTTTCAGCGGGACCCAAAGAGTGGATTTCGGCCATGAGCAAAATTCAGGGGCAGGTCACCTCCAATGTCTGCTCCATCACGCAAAAGGCGTGCGTCGAGGCCTACCGGGGACCGCAGGATACGGTAGGCAAAATGGTCATCGAATTCAAAAAACGGCGCAATTACATTGTCGATCGTTTGAACCACATCCCCGGCATCACCTGCCTAAAGCCTCTGGGGGCTTTTTATGTCTTCCCCAACATCTCCGCTCTTCTTGGGAAGAAAACCCCAACGGAGAAGAAAATCACCACCTCCGCTGAACTTGCTTCCTACCTCCTGGAGGATTATAAAGTGGCCGTTGTCTCCGGAGAGGGTTTTGGCGCCGAGGGATACATGCGCCTCTCCTACGCCACTTCGATGGAAAATATTAAGAAAGGATTGGACCGGATTGAAGAGGCGGTGAAAAAACTATCGTAGGGGCGATCCTTGTGATCGCCCATTCGAGAAGGGCGAATACAAGATTCGCCCCTACGGCGTTCGTCGCTCCAGAATCAAATCGTAAAAATCCTCCAGTTTGCCGCTGTCGGAAGAAAGGGAAGCGCCGTCCGAGACGTCGCGAACGCCCTCCGCCGTGATGTCGAATTCAAAATCGCCGGCGAATTTTTCGTAGGCCGTGTTGAAGGGGGCGACAATCCCATTTAAGGTGAATGTCTCGCCCGCTCCATCGAAGGTGACGGTGTAGGGGGTTTCGCACGGCTCTTCAACAGGGGCCGAAAGCTGGACATCTACCCCCTCCGGAATCCGGCTTAAAAAAGTGCAGGGGATCGAGGCTGTTTTCTTGTCGAAATCGAATGCCGTCCCGTCGGGGAAAAAACTGAAGGCGATGCGGAGATAATTTTTTTCCGGGGTGAATTCCAGCCAGGTGGAAAACCCGGATGCGTTGTAGGTGAGGCTATCGACGCCGGTGCCGGTTGAAGCGCTGGAGGAGGCGCTGGTTGATTCCCCCTCATCGGACAGGGAAGAACCGCTCTCTGAACAGGCTCCGAGAAAAAGGGCAAAAACAAGCACAAAAGGAAATAATTGACGCATCATAAGGTTTAAACAGCAAGAGCCATGCCAAGAGTGAACAAATCCATCAAAAAATAACCCATTGTTTTTCCCTCATTTTCACCTTCAAAACCATTGCCTGTTCATCCCTTCCCCTTCTCAACATGAGACAATTCTCATTTTGAGAGACCTCTCCGATGGGGTTTGAGGAATATCCATTTCATCAAAAGCGCCGTCAAAATTCCCGCCGCCACGTCGGCCGCATAGTGCTGTTTAAAAGTCATGGTGGAAAGGGAGATGACAACGGCGAGGAATAAAAACCAGGGCGCCAGTCGGGGGCGGTAGGCATGAATGGCAAAATAGGAAAGAAAGGCATAGGTCACATGGAGCGACGGCAGACAATTGACCGCCGGCGTATCGAGTTTTAAAAAGGCATCGGCCATTTTAACAAGCCAGTCCCCTCCATTCGGATCGATCATCGGCCTTATTTCGAGCTTAACCGGATAGACAAGCCAGACAATCTGATGCAGGGTCAGCGAGACAAAAAAAGACTTGAAACAAGCCTTGAGGCTCTCCGTGGTGTTCAGCAGAAGAAAAGCGGCCAGCGGCGTGACGTAGACCAAGACGTAGATAAAAAAAGTCCACGGAAGAAACGGAATCTCTTTTTCCCACAAAAACATGGGGACGTAAAAGACCCCTCGGGAAACCACATAATGGCGGATGGCAAAATAGGTGACGACAAACCAGGCGGCAAAAAGGACAGCGATAAAAAAACGAAGGTGATGTTTCATCGGGGCTCTCCAAAAACCTCTGCCTCAAAAACTTCAATCTTCATCCCCCCTTTTTTCCAACTGTCGGGGGGGAGTCCGGCCTTGAGGCAGGTATGCGACAAAAATTCCTCGCGGGTCCAGTTTTCTTCCGTGGCCACCTGCGGGAGGAGACAGCCACGGTTGAATTCTTTTTCGACGGACAGGCCATGTTTGCCGACGATGATTTCGCCGACATCCTCGATAGGCCGTCTTGGCGAAAGGGCTGAAATTTCAATGTGAAGATTGGAGAGCTCCGCTGATTGAACGGGGGGAAACCGGGGGTCTTCCGTGGCGGCGGCAACCGCCATCAACTGGACCGTTTTATAGAGCGGATCGGGCGCCTCGAACCGGCCAATGCATCCCCGGAGGCGCCCATCCCGATGATGGAGAGTCACAAAGGCCCCTCCCGGTTCCGTAAGTGCCCCGCCAGCCGGCCTTAAATCGGGCATCTCCCCTTCGGAAAGGTAGCCTTCAAGCGTCTTGCGGGCTACCTGGAGGAATTCGTCTTTTTCCTTTTCAGACAGCATGAGATAATACTATCATAACGGAGAAAGAGCTTCGCCATTATTTTTTTGGAGCAATTTTGTTCCCGTCCGCGTAAGCGGACTTGCAAAATTGCGCAACAAAAAATAATGGTGAAGCTCTGCCGAATAGTTCATGAAAAAAAATCTGCCTCTGAACGGAAAAAACATCGTCCTTGGAGTCACCGGCGGGATTGCCGCCTACAAGAGCTGTGAGATCGTCCGTCTTTTGACCGCCGAGGGGGCGGACGTCCATGTGGTGATGACCAAAGGGGCGATACAGTTTGTGACGCCGATGACCTTTCAGGCCCTTTCGCGCAACACCGTCCGGACCGACATTTTCAGCCTGACCGAAGAATCGGAGATGGGGCATATTCAACTGGCCGACAAGGCCGATTTGATTTTGATTGCTCCCGCCACCGCCGATTTTATTGCCAGGGTGGCGCATGGAATCTGTGACGATCTTCTTTCAACCGTTGTCTGCGCCACAAAGGCCCTGGTGATTTTCGCCCCCGCGATGAACGTGAACATGTACAAAAATAAAATCGTTCAGGAAAATATCGAGACGTTGAAACGCCACGGATACACGATCATCGGCCCCGCCTCGGGCGATCTGGCCTGCGGGTGGGAGGGGATGGGGCGGATGGAGGAGCCGGAGATCATCGTGGCGGAAGTGAAGAAACGACTAACTTCCAAGATCAAGGCAGTGCGTTAATCATTTTTGCAACTGCGAGAAAGCAGAAATCAGAAAGCCGAGAGCGGAAATCAGATAGAATGCATTTTCTGCTTTCGGCTTTCCGCTTTCTGCTCACTGATTTCTCGCTTTTGCCGGACATGTCCAAGCTCACCTTCCTCATCACCGCCGGCCCGACGCAGGAGCCGATCGATCCGGTCCGCTACCTTTCCAACCGGTCATCCGGGAAAATGGGATATGCGTTGGCGAAAGCGGCACGGGCGGCGGGCCACCATGTTGTTTTGATCAGCGGCCCGACAAGCCTCACCTCCCCTTCCGGTATCAAATTCATCCCTGTAACCACCGCACTGGAGATGCGCCGGGCGGTGATGAAAAATTTTCGCTCGGCTGATGTGATCGTCAAGGTTGCCGCCGTGGCCGATTATCGCCCGAGTCGGATGCAAAATAAAAAAATCAAAAAGACCGGCAAACCGATGACGCTCAAACTGGTTCCCAATCCCGACATCCTCAAAGAACTGGGCCGCAAAAAACGAAAAAACCAGATTCTCGTCGGCTTTTCAGCCGAAACCGACCGCGGCCTCCCCAACGCCGCCGAAAAACTCCGCGAAAAAAGGTGCGATTGGATCGTCCTCAACAATGTTTCAAAAAAGGGGATTGGATTTGGGTCGGATGAAAACGAGGTCACCCTCCTCTCCAAAAACGGCCGCATCCTCCCCTTGGGCCGCGCCTCCAAAGACAAACTGGCAAAAAGAATTTTGGAGGTGATCCTGTCCTGAATTCAGGACCAATCTTCAATTGTCAATTCGGGGATGTTTTCAAAATGCCGGGTGTTGTGGGTGACTAAAATGTAATCGTTGTGAAGCGCTATGGATGCAATCGCCACGTCGAAGTCTTCAATGGGATTCCCGTTTTTTCTTAAGGCCGCTTTGAGGCGTCCGAATATTTTCGCCGCACTTTTATTGAAATTGAGAATATTCGTTTCTTCAAGATTCTTGTTGAGAAGATCCAGAGACAGGGAAACATTGTCCGAATGGAAGGCTCCATAATACAATTCTCCCAGAGTTATGGAAGATAGAAAAACATTCTCTCTCCCAACCGTTTCGATCTGGTTGATTATTTCGCGATGATTCTTGGTTAAATAGACAAAAATATCGGTGTCTAAAAGATAGGCCATGAGGTTTTACTCCGGCGGCTTGAATAAATATCTTTGAGCATTTTATCGGCTGTTTCCTTGTCGAACATCCCGGCACACTTCAAGATGCCACGACGGGTCTTTTCGGCCCCCTCTATGTCTTTTTCCACCAGGGAGTAAAGGTACTCGGACCGCGATTTCTTTTGCTGACGAGCCCGCTCATCGGCTTTTTTAACCAGCTTACCATCCATGTAAATGGATACCTGCATGCTTTCATCTTGGCACACCGGATATGTTTGTCAATAGCAATTATGTTTGC
This sequence comes from Deltaproteobacteria bacterium, assembly GCA_016183175.1. NCBI lineage: Bacteria > Pseudomonadati > Myxococcota > Myxococcia > Deltaproteobacteria bacterium. The sequence goes on along the minus strand of JACPFC010000004.1, from coordinate 7,711 downwards.
GGTGTCAGACGCCGCTCATAAAAATGATACTATAATAATTTATGTTATTTTTTAGAATACAATAATATTTAAATATATATTAATATTAACTATTTATAACTAAATTTAACATTTTATAAATTAAATAGTATTCTTATAGAATACACTTTTTAAGCAACTTTCTGGACATTCCTGCCGATAATAGGTACATAGGACACATGGGGTGTCCGATATTTAAAGAAACGAACTTTCTGGACATTCCTGCCGATAATAGGTACATAGGACACATGGGGTGTCCGATATTTAAAGAAACGAAAGGAATGTTTATGAAACGCTTTGCAACATATTTAACCCTGATCGGCTCTCTCGTTTTAACGCTCAATTGCGGGGAGAGTGGCGATTCAGGGAGAGATTATAGAGCGGAATTGGATGATTTGGATGCACAGATACAAACTCTGATCGCTGATCTTTCATGTAATGCCGATGATGATTGTCAAACTATCGCTTATGGTAGCAGGGCTTGTGGCGGTCCTCAAACATACCTCATCCATTCATCTCTTACAACTGACGTGGAAAGTTTAGAATCACTTGTGGAGGAATACAATCAACTCGAGGACGAATACAATGCAGAAGAAAATATTGCATCACCTTGTGTCATTGAAATTGAACCTGAAATTGCTTGTACGGACGGCACTTGCCAGGAAATATAATGGGAAATATTAAAAAACCAAATATCTTCGAATACGACAATTACCGGTCGTTCTTGAAAGATCTGTATGCATCGCTGAAACAGGAAAAGAGCGCTTTTTCGTTTCGGTTCTTTTCCAAACAGGCGGGGTTTCGGTCGCCCAACTTTTTAAAGCTGGTGATGGATGGAAAGAGAAACCTCTCACCGGACGGGATCGAAAAATTCGCCCGCGCCTTAAAGCTTAACAAAGAGGAAACAACCTTTTTCAGAAATCTGGTTCTGCTCAATCAGGCAACCACCATCGAAGAAAAGAAATTTTACGCCGAGCAGTTGATCCGCCACCGCTTTTACAAAAAAATAAATCCCCTCAAACAGGCCCAGTACGACTACTACACCAACTGGTATTTCATTCCCGTCCGCGAGTTGGTAGGGGTTGACGGTTTCAAAGAAGATCCTGCCTGGATTGCCCACCAGCTTATTCCTCCAATCACAACCTCGGAGGCGGAAAAAGCCTTAAAAGAACTGGAGCAGTTGGGGCTGATTAAACGGAACGAAGAAGGAAAATTGGTCCAAACCGACGGTTTTATTTCCACCGGCGACGAGGTGGCATCCGCCTCGGTGGCGCAGTTTCACCGCGAGATGATGCAGAAGGCCGCCGAATCGATCGACCGTTTTCCTGCGCCGGAAAGGGAAATCTCGTCGGTCACCATCGGCATTTCGGAGGAAAGAGCCGAACAGGTCAAAGAATTGATCCAGCGCTTTCGGCGCGAACTCCTGGCCATTGCAAGCCAGGACCAAAAATCCACGGGGGTCTATCAGGTCAACTTTCAGCTTTTTCCGCTCACAAAGAAACCCGAAGGAGAATCATCATGAAAAAATATTTTTTAATTTTGACGGCAATTTTTTGTTTGAGCCTCCCCTTGTTCTTCTACGGTTGTGGATCGGAGTGCGCCGGCGGAACGGACACAGGGAACCCCTCTTGCGAGACCGACAACGAAGGGAGTACCGGTGACGGAGACGATACCGGCGATGATGGCGACACAACCGGCGCCGATGAGGCCGACGAACAGGCCGCCTGCGAGGATGCGGGGAAAGAATGGATTGAATTCACCAGTAGCTGTGCGGACTTGTGCATCAGCCAACGGGAAGATGATGAAATAGATGTTGAATGCTCCGAGGAGTCGGTATTCGGCTGTGAGTGCGGCGAGGAGCGCTGTTGGAATGATGAAACGCTGGAATGCGAAGATTTGTAAAAGGGAAAAAGGGGTCGGAAATTTGAAAGGGTCCAGAGAAAGAAAAGTGATTTATGAAAATGTTTGTCAAATACCTGATGATAATCAACCTGTCTTTGTTGACGCTCCACTGTAGCGCCCAAAAACTGGGAACGGGCCCCGGCCCGATCAACCCCGATCCGGATCCCGAAGACACAGTACCCACTTCGCTGGTTAAATACTCAAACTGCGACGACCTGCTGGCGGATATCCAGGCACAGGCGATTGCCGACATGGAGGAAACCCTCGACAACTATTCCACCTGCGGCACTTATTATACTTATGATTGTAGCGACTGCGACATCGCATTCCCCTCTTCGGATTCCACTTCAGAATCGGGCGTCGATTTCACCGGCACCAACATACAGGAGGAAAATGTCGATGAAGCCGACATCATCAAAACCGACGGCGCCTATATCTATGTCGCCACCGACAACGGGGTAGACATCTTCAAGGCTTGGCCTCTTTCCGCCTTTGACAAGGCGGGCTCCTATGCCGACTCTGACGGTATCGACAGCCTGTATCTCGACGACAACCGGCTGATCGCCATCGGCTATGCCCATGACGATACCCGCGGCTCATCCGTCACGAAAATTTCGGTTTTAAATATCGAAAAGCCGGCCTCCCCCGTACTCTCTCAAGTCAAAGAAATCGAGGGGTACGTGGCGGGATCGCGGTTGGTCAATCATGTGGTCCATGTGGCCATCAGTTCCTCTTTTGAATACTATCAAGTCGACGGCCTCGACGACCTTTCGGAAGAAAGATGGAGCGACGACTGTTCGGAAGCGGAACTGGCAAGCCAAATTGAAAATCTGAAGGAAGAAAATCGCTCTGCGATCATGGCCACCACCATCGACGACTGGCTACCAAGCCACGGCGACGGCACAACGTGGGAAATGGTTGCCTGCAGTGACTTTGCGGACGATACCGCCTCCGATGAAGACAATCTCCTCGGCCTCTACAGCCTGAATCTGGAAGAGAGCGACGAAGAAGAAATGACCTTCGTCATCGGCTATGCGCAGGAGGTCTATGCCTCGACCGAAGCCGTTTACCTTGCTTCGAGCAACTGGTCGGCGGACGAAACCTATATCCACCGTTTTGCCATCGGTTCAGGCGACGCCCTTCATACCTATGTCGCCAGCGGATCGGTTGAGGGACATATCGACAACTCATTTTCGATGAGCGAATACGAAAACACCTTCCGCATCGCCACAACCATCGGTTCGGTCAGCCGCGACGGGACGTCGGCTGTTTCCAACAATGTCTATGTGCTGGATGCAACCGATGCCGATCTTCCCATCTTGGGCAAGGTTGAGGGGATTGCCGAAGGGGAAGAAATCTACGCCGCCCGGTTTATCGGCGACAAAGGCTATCTCGTCACTTATGAAAAGATCGATCCGCTCTTTGTTGTCGACCTTTCGGATTCCGAAAATCCGACGATCGAAGGGGAACTGGAAATGCCCGGCTTTTCCACTTATCTTCATCCTCTTGGATCGGATCATCTGATCGGCCTTGGAAAGGATGCCGATGACGTAGGCACCTTCTCTTGGTTTCAGGGCTTAAAGCTGGCTGTCTTTGATGTCGAAGACGGTTCAAACCCCGCCGAAACCGAGAACCTCACCATCGGCTCCCGCGGCACCGATTCGGCCGCCCTCGAAGACCATCATGCCTTTACCTACGATGAGGAAACGGGCATCCTCGCCATTCCCATTTCCCTCTACACCGGAGGCACGGGAAAAAGCGACTACGGCGATTTCTCGTATAACGGCGTTCATCTGTACGAGGTCACCGAAAGCGGCATTGAAACAGTCGCGGAAATCGAACTCGATTCGGATGAATGGTATGCCCCGGAGCGGACTATAATGATTGGCGATGACGGCAATCAGGGGCTTTATATTCTGGACCACACCCATCTCTACCTTGTGGACATGAATGACGACTATCGGGTGAGGGCCACGGAAGCGGTGGATAACGATGACGATTACGGATATTGGGTATATTAATTTTTTCTTTCACACCGGCCTGGACCCCGGTGTGAAGGAATAAAAAGGCAAAATCCCCCCTTAATCCCCCCCTTTGCCAAAGGGGGGGGGGAGAGGGGGGGATTTAACCCGCAAAAAAGGACGCAACAAATTTTGGGAGTTGCCGATAATACAAAAGAGCCGTTTATGAGCCGACTTTGCAAAATATTCCCCCTGATTTTGGCCGCCGCCCTGATAGCGCTCGTCCATTGCGGCGGCGATACCTTCGACTTTGACCCCAGCGGCACCGAGACCGGCAATC
>JACPFC010000004.1:0-3485 GCA_016183175.1 Deltaproteobacteria bacterium | reverse complement strand
GGCAATCCCCCAAGTTGCCTTCTTGTCGTGGAAGACTGCGAAGACCTCGATGAAGATGGCGTCTGCGACGATCAGACAGAGGAAGATGATTCCGATGGAATCGAGTACGATCACGAACCAGCCGACGACACCGGAAATGACGGCGGAACCGACACCGGCAATCCCGAAAACGACGACGGCGGAACCGAAGAGGACACCGGCACCGGCTGTTTGAAAGTCAATCGGGACTATTGACAACAAAACATATTATACGTATTCTATACGTATGCCAAAAACGGCCCTCAAAAAAGAAAAATGGACCATCACCTTCGACCCCACACTTAAGAAGCGGGTAAACCAGGAGGCCCAAAAACTCCACGTGTATCCGGTTCAACTGCTCGAAATGCTGGTCCGCGAAAAACTGAACCCTTACGGCTTCCAGTCGGTTTCCGACAGTATTGCCTACGTGAATGCCATCAGAGAAACAAGCCGTTCCAAAAGCGATCGCCACTTCCTTTCCGAGCTTTAAAAATGGCAAAAAGACTAAGCCTCTTGGTCGATACCGACATTTTTATCGACTATTTCAATCATCGTGTTTTCAGGGATTTTTTTGAAGATCGTGCGTTCGGCATTTATTATTCGGTTGTCACCAAAAAGGAACTTCTATCCAAAAAAGGCTTAACTCTTGCCGAACGAAAAAACATCATTTCCTTCCTGAAAAAATACCGTCTCATTCCTTTAAACCGGGAAATTCTTAAAAAATATTCCGAACACAGACAGAAACATCCTTCCGCCGGCAAGGAAGATTGCCTGATTGCCGCCACCGCCGTCGTGAAAAAATTCCCACTCGTCACCCGGAATTACCGTCATTACCGCATTTTTCGGGATCTGAAACTCTATTTTGACCAACTCGTCAAAGACCGTCCCTTTTTCGGCATGTCGAAAAAAAACCGGAAGTCCGTTTCCGATCAAATGAAATCGCTTCGCGGCCATCGAATTTAATTACCCCCTTTGCACCGGCAATAGAAAACATTTCAGGCCGATTGAGGCTCTTCAGTTGGAAATTTTCAGGCCATGAAAGCAACCATACACAAACTTCTCGCCAAAGCGGAAAAAAGATTGACAAAACAGGCGGTGTGTAAAAGGCTGGAAGGAATCTCGGTGGATGGTGGATAGTGGATGGTGAATCGTAAAGAGACGGCGATTCACGATTCACAATCCACGATCCGCGAAAAACATGGCGAGCATCAATAAAGTCATCCTGATTGGAAATCTGGGCGGTGACCCGGAAGTGCGCTACACGCCGGGCGGACAGCCTGTGGCCAATTTCAACATCGCCACCAACGAACGGTGGAAAGACAAAAGCGGCCAACAACAGGAGCGGACCGAATGGCACCGGATTGTCGTGTGGGGAAAACTGGCCGAACTCTGCAGGGATTATCTCGCCAAAGGGCGCCGCATCTATCTGGAAGGCCGCCTGCAGACCCGCAAGTGGGAAGATAAGCAGGGCCAGACGCGGTACACCACCGAAATTGTCGCCCAGGTGATCCAGTTTCTCGACTCGGCCTCCGCCGGCCGTGAAGCGGCCGCCCCGCAGGGAGTCACCGAGTCGGACACCGCCGGGGAAGCGGCTTCCACCGCCGGTCCTCCGCCATTTTCCGCGGAAGAAGACATCCCCTTCTGATTTGCGATTTCCGATTGGACTTTCTCAACAGCCTGTTGGCGGACAAGTGCAAACGACGTTGCGGTCGCCATAGACGTTATCGACACGGGCGACGGGAGGCCAGTATTTATGCTCGCGGAGCCAGGGAGCGGGATAGACCGCCTCTTCGCGGCTATAGGGGTGAGTCCAGTTTGCGACTGCAATCGACTGGGCGGTGTGGGGGGCATTCTTGAGGGGATTGTCTTTGCTGTCCATCTTTCCCTCTTCAATAGCGGCAATTTCTTTTCGGATCAATATCATCGCCTCACAAAACCGGTCGAGTTCATCAAGCGATTCGCTCTCGGTCGGTTCGACCATCAGAGTTCCCGGCACCGGGAACGAAACGGTCGGGGCATGGAAGCCGTAGTCCATGAGCCTTTTGGCCACATCTTCCACATCCACACCCGATGCCGCCTTGAGCGGCCGCAGATCGATGATGCATTCATGCGCTACCAGCCCCTTTTTGCCCCGATAAAGAACCGGATAATGGCGATCGAGGCGATTGGCGATGTAGTTGGCGTTCAGGATGGCCGCTTCGCTCGCTTTTTTAAGCCCCTCCGATCCCATCATGCGGATAAAGGCATACGAAATGGGCAGGATCGAGGCCGATCCGAAAGGGGAAGCCGAAATCGTTCCGACCGATTTGTCGCCTCCCACCGCTACGATCGGATGAGTGGGAAGATAATCGCGCAAATGTTTGGCCACACAGATCGGCCCCACGCCGGGACCGCCGCCTCCATGGGGAATGCAGAAGGTTTTGTGAAGATTGAGGTGACAAACATCCGCCCCGAAATCGCCCGGCCGGCACAAACCGACCTGCGCATTCATGTTGGCGCCGTCCATGTAGACCTGCCCGCCGTTGTCATGAATGATCTGACAGATCTCGGCGATCCCTTCCTCAAAAACCCCGTGAGTCGATGGATAGGTAACCATGAGGCATGAAAGATTCGGACGATTCGCCGCCCCCTTCGCCCTTAAATCGGCGATGTCGATGTTTCCATTCTTGTCGCAATTGATCAGAACGATTTTCATTCCCGCCATGGCGGCGCTGGCGGGATTTGTCCCATGGGCCGAGGTGGGAATCAGGCAAATGTGTCGGTGCCCCTCCCCCCTCTGCTGATGATATTTTTGAATCACCAGCAAACCGCTATACTCCCCCTGCGAGCCGGCGTTCGGTTGAAGGGATACCGCGTCGAACCCGGTGATTTCGGCGAGCCATGCCATAAGCTGCGTGTTCATTTCACGGTAGCCCGGCGCCTGATCGACCGGGACAAAGGGATGGAGTTTGGAAAAACCGTTCCAGGTCACCGGCATCATTTCGGTGGCGGCATTGAGCTTCATGGTGCAGGAGCCGAGCGATATCATCGACGTCGTCAGTGACAAATCTCTCGTTTCGAGATGACGAATATAACGCATCATTTCGGTTTCGGAGTGGTGCGTGTTGAAAACCGGATGGGTCAAATAGGAGCTCTTCCGGACAAACGGGGAGGGAATCTCGGAAATAACGCCGTTTTCTTCGATAGAAAATGAAAGTTTCTTCGCCGAGTTTTTTCCCAACACATCCTTGAAAACCGACAGAATGGCCCTCAAATCGGCCTTGGTGGTTACCTCATCAAGTGAAATACCGATCGACGAATCGGCAAAGAGGCGAAAATTCATCTGACGGTTAACCGCGAGGTTCATCACCTGCTGGGCGATCCCGGGATCGAGTGGAATTTTGAGCGTGTCGAAGAAAGGGCGGTCGAGGACGTCGATCCCCAACTGGCTGAAACCCCTTTTAAGCCGGCAGGCCATGGTATGCACC
>JACPFC010000003.1 GCA_016183175.1 Deltaproteobacteria bacterium | reverse complement strand
TCCGCAGTTTTATTTTCGGACGACGGATGTGACGGGCACCGTCAAACTTCCGGAGAAGGTGGAGATGGTGATGCCTGGGGACAATATTGGTTTGGAGGTGGAGTTGATCACGCCGATTGCGATGGAGAAAGAACTCCGGTTCGCCATTCGCGAAGGGGGCCGGACGGTGGGTGCGGGGGTGGTCACGCAGATTATCGAATAATGCGAACAATCATCCATTTAGAATGTTCCGCGTGCAAAAACCGGAATTATACGCTGACCAAAAACAAGACAAAGCACGCGGAAAAGATGAAGACGAGCAAATATTGCCGGACCTGCCGGAAGCATACGGAGCATAAAGAGACAAAGTAGAGGGAGCGTCGGTTAACGGTAAACCACTGGTCTCCAAAACCAGGACTGGAGGTTCGATTCCTCCCGCTCCCGCTTTTGATGCGGGGGGAGGGGGATAATTGCTTAGTGGAAGCGCACCATCTGGCTTTGCCGGTGGTGCGCGCGGGGTTTGGGGCCATTTGAGGCCCGAAATAAATTAGACACGAGTAGTCACAACCGGGCCGAAAGGGCCCCAAATATTATGACTCCCAAACGGTGGACATTCTTGAGTTACGGCGTGGCCTCGGTGCTCTCCTTTTTTGTCTTCCGCCAGATTCTGGGGACGGTATGGGACTATTTCCGCTGGCCGCTTTTTGAAGAATGGGTGGTTCAATTTCCCGACCTGGCTTCGCTGGGACTGGCGGGCGCCGCCTTTGTTATTCTTAAACGCAATCGGCAGGCCGGCGATTTTATGGGGGAGGTCGTGGCCGAATTGGGTAAGGTCACCTGGCCGCTCAAAAAAGAAACGCTCGTTTCGGCGGTGATTGTGGTCGTTATGGTGGGAATTGCCGCGGTGATCCTTTCGATATTCGACACTGTCTGGGGGACATCCACCCAAAGGTTGCTCGCTTTTTAACCGCCGGGCCGAAAGGGCCCCAAGTATCAATGAACTGGTATGTCGTTCACACCTATTCGGGGTTCGAGCAGAAGGCCAAACTGGCGCTTGAGGAACGGATCAGATCGCTCAATGTCAAGCCCCTGTTCGAGGAAATTTTGGTCCCCTCCGAGAGCGTTGTCGAAATCAAAAAGGGCCAAAAACGCACCGCCATGCGCAAATTTTTTCCGGGCTACATCCTCGTCAAAATGGATTTAAACGACGAGACCTGGCATGTGGTGAAGGGGACGCCGAAAATCACGGGATTTGTGGGAAACAGCCGAAACCCGCCGGTGGTGCCGGAAGAAGAGGTGCGAAAGATCACCCAGCGCATCGACGAGGGGCAGATGAAACCCAAGATGCGGGTCACCTTCGAAAAGGGGGAGTCGGTGCGCGTGATCGACGGGCCGTTCAACACGTTCAACGGCATCGTCGACGAGGTGAACGAGGACAAGGGACGGCTTAAAGTGCTGGTGAGCATCTTTGGAAGATCAACGCCGGTGGAGCTGGAGTTTGCGCAGGTGGAGAAGAATTAGGTACAAAGTGCCTGAGTGCCTGCGTGCCTGAGTGCCCGTGTAAACGCGGGAACGCGGGCACCCAGGAACCCAGGCACAGTAAAAAATGGCCAAAAAAGCGGTCGCACAAATCAAACTGCAATGTCCCGCCGGCGCGGCAAACCCGGCGCCTCCTGTGGGGCCGGCGCTCGGCCAGCACGGCATCAACATCATGGAGTTCTGCAAGCAGTTCAACGCCGCCACGCAGAAGCAGGCGGGGATGATCATCCCGGCCATTATCACCGTTTACTCCGACCGGTCGTTTACTTTTATCCTGAAAACCCCTCCAGCCTCGGTGCTCATCAAGAAAGCGGCGAAGGTCGAAAAAGGGAGCGGGCTCACCGGCAAGGAAAAGGTGGGAAAGATCACGAAGGCGCAGGTGGAGGAAATTGCCAAAATCAAACTTCCCGATCTGAACTGCGCCACGCTTGATGCCGCCGTCAATACGGTGGCCGGAACGGCGAGAAGCATGGGGATCGAAGTCGTTTGAGTGCCAGAGTGCCAGAGTGCCAGAGTGCCTGAGTTCCCGCGTAAACACGGGCACCCGGACACACAGGCACTTAAGGCACAATAAAACATGCCAAGCAAACGATACAAGGCTTTGCGTGAAAAAATTGATCCGGCGAAGAAGTATTCCCTCGACGAGGGGATCCGCCTCATTTCCGAGATGAAGGGGGAAAAGTTCGACCAGACGGTTGATGTCGCCATCCGCCTGGGGGTTGATCCCAAACAGTCCGATCAGCAGGTGCGCGGGGCTGTCCCGCTCCCCCACGGCCTGGGAAAGAAAATCCGTGTGATCGCCTTCGCCAAGGGGGAGAAAGAGGCAGAGGCAAGGGAGGCCGGGGCCGACCAGGTCGGGGGGGATGATCTGGCCAAAAAGATTGCGGAGGGATGGATGGAGTTCGACAGCGCCGTGGCCACCCCCGACATGATGCCGGCGGTCTCCAAGCTTGGGAAGATCCTTGGCCCACGCGGCCTGATGCCCAACCCGAAAACCGGCACGGTGACTTTTGATGTGGGGAAGGCGGTGAGGGAACTCAAAATGGGAAAGGCGGAATTCAAGACCGAAAAGGCGGGGATTGTCCACTGCGCCATCGGCAAGGTCTCCTTCGGGCCTCAAAAATTAAAGGACAACCTTACCGCCCTCCTCGAAACGGTCGCCAAAATGAAACCGGCGTCCGCAAAAGGAAACTATTTTAAAGGGCTGGCCCTCTCGGCCACGTTTGGCCCCGGCGTTCGGATCGATGTGTCCGAAGTCGATAAATTGCATGCATAAGAATTTTTTATGAATAAAGCGGAAAAACAGGCTGAAGTTGGAAAGTTGAAAGAGCAGTTTTTAAAGGCCAGGATCCTTCTTCTCACCGACTACAAGGGGCTCAAGGTGTCCGAGTCCAGCCGACTGCGTCTGGAACTTCATTCAAAGGGGGCCTCCCGGATGAAGGTGGTTAAAAACCGCTTGGCCAAAATCGCGGTAAAAGGAACCGTTCTTGAATTTTTAACCGATTTTTTCAGGGGGACAACGGCGGTGACGACCACGGAGGGGGACCCCGCGCAGACAGCCAAAATTCTGGTCAAATTCGCCAAGGACAACGAAAAGGTGAAGTTCAAGGCGGCGGGGATGGACGGAAAACCGCTGACGGAACAGCAGATAAAGGCGTTGGCCACCTTGCCCTCCCGGGAGGAACTGCTGGCCAGACTTGCAGGCTCAATGCAGGCGCCGGCCCGAAACTGGGTGACGGTTTTGGCCCAAATCCCCCGGCGGGTGGTGAATGTGCTGGCGGCGATTCGGGATAAAAAACAAACTAAAGATTGTTAGGAAGTTGGTGACGTTGAGGCGCAACAACCCGCGTCTCGGCAACTAGCGACTAGCAAGTCATTCACATGGCAGACATCAATGCGGAACAGATTCTCGAGGCGGTATCGAAGATGACCGTTCTGGAGGTTTCCGAGCTGGTCAAAAAATTCGAGGAAAAATTCGGCGTCTCCGCGGCGGCCCCGATGGTGGTTGCGGGCACGGGAGGAGGGCCGGCGGGCGCGGCCCCGGCGGAGGAAAAAACGGAGTTTACCGTCGTCCTTGTCCATGCGGGGGACAACAAGATCGGTGTCATCAAGGAGGTTCGCGCCATTACCGGGTTGGGCCTGAAAGAGGCCAAAGACCTGGTTGAAGGGGCCCCCAAGACGGTGAAGGAGGGGATCAACAAGGCGGACGCCGAAAAGATCAAGGTCCAGCTGGAAAAGGCAGGGGCGAAAGTGGAATTGAAGTGACTTGTGTCATCCCCGTGAAAACGGGGATCCAGTGAACCTGACATGGATTCCCGCTTTCGCGGGAATGACCGTAACCGTTTGTGAAGGAGTCTTCATGCACCCATTAACCGCGGGCAATTTTCGCTTGCGCAAGGATTTTTCGCGCATCAAAAAAATCGTCGATATCCCGAACCTCATTGAACTTCAAAAGCAGTCGTATGTCAAATTTTTGCAGATGGAGGTTCCCCCCGACCAGCGGGAAGACGCGGGGCTTCAGGCCATCTTCAAGAGCGTTTTTCCCATCCGTGATTTCAACAACACCGCCTCGCTCGAGTTTGTCGGTTATTCGTTTGAAAAGCCCAAATACGACGTAAACGAATGCCGGAGCCGGGGCATGACCTATGAGGTCCCCATGAAGGTGGTGGTCCGGCTGGTGGTCTGGGACACCGACTCCGAAACCGGATCGCAGACCATCCGCGACGTGAAAGAGCAGGAGGTCTATTTCGGTACCATCCCCCTCATGACCGAAAACGGCACCTTTATCGTCAACGGCACCGAGCGGGTGGTGGTTTCGCAACTGCACCGCTCACCCGGTTCCTTCTTCGAGCATGACAAGGGAAAAACGCACGCCTCGGGCAAGCTCCTCTATTCCGCCCGGGTGATCCCCGGCAGAGGTTCGTGGCTCGATTTTGAATTCGATGCCAAGGATATCCTCCATGTCCGCATCGACCGGCGGCGCAAACTGCCGGTCACCGTTCTTCTCCGGGCCCTCGGCATGACGGCCGGGGAAATCCTCAACTATTTCTACCGCGCCGAGGTCATTGCCGTCGATGGAAAAAAGCTCTCCAAAAACGTCGTGCCTGAAGTGCTCAAGTATCTCCGGGCCCCTTACGACATAAAAAATCCCAAGACGGGCGAGGTGGTCGTCAAAAAAGACCGCAAGTTTACGGCGCCGGCGCTGGAAAAAATGGCCAAGGCCAAGATCAGGGAACTGCCGGTTACAGACGAAGAGATCATCGGCCGTGTGGCGGCCCATGATGGGATCGACAAGTCGACCGGCGAGGTGATCCTCGAGGTGGGCTGTGCCCTGACCGAAGAGAAGCTGGCTGAAATCCGCAAGCGGAAGATCCCCGAGATTCCCCTTTTGTTCATGGATGTGCTGAATGTCGGCCCCTACATCCGGCAGACGCTTTTAATCGACAAGATATCCACCCCCGAAGAGGCGGTGATCGAAATCTACCGGAGACTGCGCCCCGGCGATCCCTCCACGCTCGAGGCGGCCACCACCCTGTTCGAGAATCTTTTTTTCAACCCTGAACGTTACGATCTTTCAAAAGTCGGGCGTCTTAAAATAAACCACAAATTCGGTTTCGATGTGCCCCTCGAGGTCACCACCCTTCGCAAGGAGGACATCCTCGAAGTGGTCCGGTATCTCTGCCGCTTGAAGGACGGCGAAGGGACGGTGGACGACATCGACCATCTGGGAAACCGCAGAATCCGGGCCGTCGGCGAACTGCTGGAAAACCAGTACCGCATCGGGCTGGTGCGGATGGAGCGGGCCATCAAGGAAAGGATGAGCCTTCAGGAAATTGAGACGCTGATGCCCAACGACCTGATCAACGCCAAGCCGGTCTCGGCGGTGGTCAAGGAATTTTTCGGGTCGTCCCAGCTTTCGCAATTCATGGATCAGACCAATCCTCTGGCCGAGGTGACCCACAAGCGGCGCCTTTCGGCCCTGGGGCCGGGGGGCCTGACGCGCGAACGGGCGGGATTTGAGGTCCGCGACGTCCACGCCACCCACTACGGGCGCATCTGCCCCATCGAAACGCCGGAAGGGCCGAACATCGGGCTCATCTCGTCCTTGTCCACCCATGCCCGCGTCAACGAATACGGCTTTATCGAAACCCCTTACCGCAAAGTAACTGAAGGGAGGGTGACCTCCGAGGTGTCCTATTATTCCGCGCTGGAAGAGGAAGACCATGTCATCGCGCAGGCCAACGCCCAGCTCGATGCCAAGGGATATTTCATCGACGAGATGGTCAGTTGCCGAAAGAACGGCGAATTCGCGCTGGCGCCCCGGGGGGAGGTGGATCTGATGGATGTTTCCCCCAATCAGCTGGTCAGCATTGCCGCCTCGCTGGTGCCGTTTCTGGAGCATGACGACGCCAACCGCGCCCTCATGGGGGCCAACATGCAAAGGCAGGCGGTTCCTCTGCTTCGAAATACCGCCCCCATAGTGGGAACCGGCATCGAGCCGATTGTCGCCCGCGATTCGGGGGTGACGGTTTCCGCCAGACGGGACGGCATCGTCATTTCGGTGGACGCCTCGCGCATCGTCGTCAAGGCGGAGAGGGCCAAGAAAAAAGATGGGGCCTCGGAGGTCGATATCTACAGCCTCATGAAGTACCAGCGTTCCAACCAGAACACCTGCTTAAACCAGATTCCCATCGTACACGTTGGCGACAAGGTCAAAAAAGGGGAGATCATCGCCGACGGCGCCTCCACCGACCGGGGGGAGCTGGCGCTGGGGCAGCATGTGATGGTCGCGTTCATGCCGTGGGGGGGCTACAACTTCGAGGACTCCATTCTTCTTTCGGAACGTCTGGTAAAAGACGATGTCTTCACCTCCATCCACATCGAGGAATTCGAGTGCGTGGCGCGCGACACGAAGCTCGGCAAGGAGGAGATCACCCGCGATATCCCCAATGTGGGGGAGGAGTCGCTCAAGAATCTCGACGAGTCGGGCATCATCCGCATCGGCGCCGAGGTTGTGCCCGACGACATCCTCGTGGGCAAGATCACGCCGAAGGGGGAAACCCAGCTCTCCCCGGAGGAAAAACTCCTGCGGGCCATTTTCGGCGAAAAGGCGGGCGACGTGAAAGATACCTCTCTTCGCGCCGGCCCCGGCGTGGTTGGGACGGTGATTGCCTCACAGGTATTCTCCCGGGAAGGGGTCGACCTGGACGAGCGCTCGAAAGACCAGCAGGATCAGGCCGCCAAGAAGCTTAAAAAAGACCAGCTCGATGAAATCGCCGTCATTCAGATTTCCGCCCAGAAAAAGCTGACCCAGCTCCTTGCGGGAAAGGTCTCCTCATCGAAGGTGATGGACGAGGAGGCGGAAAAAATCCTCATCAAAAAGGGGCAGACCATCACGGAATCGCTCCTGAAGCAGGTTCCCTTCGAAAAGTGGAAGGAGATCTCCTGCGAGGGGGGGCCGGAGGTCGAAGAGCAGATCGGCGAGATCATCGAAGACATGGAAGACCAGATCGACCTCGTCAAGATGATGTACGACCAGAAGGTGAACCGGCTCAAGAAAGGGGATGAACTCCCTCCGGGGGTCATCAAGCTGGTCAAGGTTTATGTCGCCATCAAGCGGAAGATTCGGGTCGGCGACAAGCTGGCGGGGCGGCACGGAAACAAGGGGGTGGTGAGCATCGTTCTGCCGGAAGAGGATATGCCCTACCTTGAAGACGGACGTCCGGTGGATCTGGTGTTGAATCCGCTCGGTGTTCCTTCCCGGATGAACGTGGGGCAGATTCTGGAGACGCATCTGGGATGGGCGGGAATCGAACTGGGCCGGAAGATTCAGGCGCTTCTCGACATAAAATTCGACCGCGATGCGATTGCGGGCACGATCAAAAAAATATACCACTCATCCGCCGTCAACGAGTTCCTCGAATCGGCATCGGATTCCGAAATAAAGGAGCTGGCGCACGACCTCGCCAAAAACGGCGTCCATTTCGCCAGCCCTGTCTTCGATGGCGCCAGGGAGGAGGAAATCAAAAATCTGCTCAAACTGGGCGGCCTCCCCGAGACGGGCCAGGCGACCCTCTTTGACGGCAAGACCGGCGAGGTCTTTGAGCATCCGGTCACGGTGGGGGAGATGTACATCATCAAGCTCCATCACCTGGTGGAAGACAAAATCCACGCCCGCTCGATAGGCCCTTACTCGCTGGTGACTCAACAGCCCCTTGGGGGGAAGGCCCAGTTCGGCGGCCAGCGGCTGGGGGAGATGGAGGTCTGGGCGATGGAGGCCTACGGCGCCGCCTATACGCTTCAGGAATTTCTCACGGTCAAGTCCGACGACGTGATCGGGAGGACCCGGATGTACGAGCATATCGTGAAGGGCAACCACGTTCTGGAACCGGGACTGCCGGAGTCGTTCAACGTGCTTATCCGCGAACTGCAGAGTCTGGCGTTGAACGTGGAGTTGATAGAAGAAAAATAAAGCGCCCATGTGCCCGAGTGCCCGTGTTTACGCGGGAACCCAGGCACCCAGGCACCCAAACACAAGAACCTTATGGATATCGCAACCTTTTTTGAAAAGCCAAAAGACCCGTTGAGCTATTCGGCCATCAAGGTGAGCCTTTCCGGCCCCGACCTGATCCGTTCGTGGTCCTTCGGGGAGGTGAGAAAGCCGGAGACCATCAACTACCGCACCTTCAAACCGGAGCGCGACGGCCTCTTCTGCGCGAAAATTTTCGGGCCGGTGAAGGATTACGAATGCAACTGCGGAAAATACAAGCGGATGAAACACCGCGGGATTGTCTGCGAAAAATGCGGCGTGGAGGTCATCCAGTCGAAGGTCCGGCGTGAGCGGATGGGGCATATCAACCTGGCCACCCCGGTGGCCCACATCTGGTTTTTAAAGAGCCTCCCCTCCCGCATCGGCACCCTGCTCGATCTGACGCTCAAGGATCTGGAGCGGGTCCTCTACTGCGAGGCCTACATTGTCACCGACCCCGGTTCCACCTCCCTTGCCGAGGGACAGGTCTTGAACGAGGAGGAATATCAAAAGGGGCGGGCCGAATTCGGCGGCGGCTTCGAGGCGTCCATGGGTGGAAATGCCGTTCGCGATCTCCTGCGCAAAATCGATCTTGACGAGCTCTCCAAAAAGCTCCGCAAGGATCTGGAAAAAACCGGCTCCGAGGCGACCAAAAAAAGATTGTCCAAGCGCCTGAAGGTCGTGGAGGCGTTTCGCGATTCGGGCAACCGTCCCGAATGGATGATGCTGGAGGTCATTCCGGTTCTGCCGCCCGATCTGCGTCCGCTGGTTCCCCTGGAGGGGGGGCGCTTCGCCACTTCCGACTTGAACGACCTTTATCGCCGCGTGATCAATCGGAACAACCGTTTACTGCGTCTGGTGGAGCTGAATGCCCCGGAGATTATCATTCGGAACGAGATGCGGATGCTTCAGGAGGCGGTGGATGCCCTCTTCGACAACGGCCGGCGCGGCAAGGTTTTCACCGGCCCCAACAAGCGCCCCCTCCGTTCACTCTCCGACATGATCAAGGGAAAGCAGGGGCGATTTCGGCAGAATCTTCTGGGGAAAAGGGTGGACTACTCCGGCCGGTCGGTCATTGTGGTGGGGCCGGCCCTTCGTCTGCACCAGTGCGGTCTCCCCAAAAAAATGGCGCTCGAGCTTTTCAAGCCGTTCATTTTCAACAAACTGGAGGAGAAGGGTTTTGTCTCCACCCTGAAGAGCGCCCGCAAGATGGTGGAAAAGGAGCGCTCCGAGGTGTGGGATATTCTGGAAGAGGTGATCAAGGAACACCCGGTGATGCTGAACCGCGCCCCCACTCTCCACCGTCTCGGCATTCAGGCCTTTGAGCCGGTGCTGGTGGAAGGGAGCGCCATAAGGCTTCATCCTCTGGTCTGCGCCGCCTTCAACGCCGACTTCGACGGCGACCAGATGGCGGTGCATATCCCTCTTTCCACCGAGGCGCAGATCGAGGCGCGCGTGCTCATGATGTCCACCAACAACATCCTTTCCCCCGCCTCCGGCAAGCCGATCATCGTCCCCACGCAGGACATGGTGCTGGGCATCTATTATATGACCCGCGAACGCGAGGGGGCGGCGGGGTCGGGGAAAATTTTTGCCGGCCCGGAAGAGGTGCGCGCCGCGTGGGACCACCAGGCGGTTGAATTGCACGCCAAAATAAAGGTCCGGATGAAGGGGCAACTGGTCGAGACGACGGTCGGCCGGGTCCTCCTGGGCGAAATTCTGCCGGCGGCGATGAAGTTTGAAAACATCAACAAGGTGATGGACAAGAAATCAATCGCCGATCTTGTGGATCTCTGCTACCGCGCCGCGGGGAGCAAGGAAACGGTCCTTTTGGCCGACCGCCTGAAAAACATCGGCTTCGAATACGCGGGAAAGGCCGGCATTTCCATCTGTCTCGACGACATGAAAATTCCGGCCCGGAAAAAAGAGGTGCTCGACGACGCCCACCGGCAGGTCACCGAGGTGGAAACCCAGTACACCGAGGGGTTGATCACCGACGGGGAGCGCTACAACAAGGTGGTGGATATCTGGGCGCAGGCCACCGAGAAGGTGGCCGGCGAAATGATGAAGGACATGAGCCAGGAAATTTATGTCGATGAAAAAGGGCATGAAAAGAAAATGCCGAGCTTCAACCCCATCTACATCATGGCCGATTCCGGTTCGCGCGGCTCGCAACAGCAGATGCGCCAGCTGGCCGGAATGCGGGGCCTCATGGCCAAGCCATCCGGCGAAATCATCGAGACCCCCATCACCGCCAATTTCCGGGAGGGGTTGACGGTGCTCCAGTATTTTATCTCCACCCACGGCGCGCGAAAGGGGCTGGCCGACACCGCCCTGAAGACCGCCAATTCCGGTTACCTTACCCGCCGTCTGGTGGATGTGGCGCAGGATATGGTGGTGACCGAGGTCGACTGCGGCGCGCTGGACGGCATTGAGATGACCCCGCTCGTTGAGGGGGGAGAGATTATCGAACCGTTGGGCGACCGCCTACTCGGGCGCGTGGCGCTGGACGATGTGCCCGATCCCGTCACGGGGGAGGTGCTGGTTCCCGCCGGAGATGAAATCGATGAAGATCTTGTAGACAAGGTGGAGGAGGCCGGAATTGAAAGGGTCAGGATTCGTTCGGTGCTCACCTGCCAGTCGCGCGACGGTGTCTGCGTGAAATGCTACGGGCGGGATCTCGCAAGAGGCCATATCGTAAACATCGGTGAGGCGGTCGGCGTCATCGCGGCGCAGTCGATCGGCGAACCGGGGACCCAGCTCACCATGCGGACTTTCCATATCGGCGGAACCGCCTCACGACGCGCCGAGCAGTCGATGCTCGAGTGCCGCCACGAAGGCCATATCCGTTTTCTCAATGTCCGGTCGGTCACCAACAAATACGGTTTTTTAACCGTCATGAACCGCCACGGCGAAATCGCCGTCATGGACGAAACGGGCCGCGAGCGCGAAAAATATCCGCTGACCTACGGGGCCATTCTCAAGGTGAAGGACGGCGAAAGGGTGAAGGCCAAACAGTTATTGGCCGAATGGGATCCCTACACGGTGCCCATTTTGACCGAGGTGGGGGGTGTGGTGAAATACGGCGATGTTGTCGAGGGGTTGACCATGCAGGAGGTCATCGACGAGGTGACCGGCCTGTCGCGCAAAATCATCACCGAGTCGAAGGATCCGGCCCGCCGCCCCCGCGTTTCCATCAAGGATCCTTCGGGGAAGACCATTGTTCTCCCTTCCACCGGGTCGGAGGCCCGATATCTTCTGCCCGTCAAGGCCAACATCGTCGTCACCGAGGGGGAAGAGGTGAAAGGCGGCGACGTGATCGCCAAAATCCCGCGCGAAACCACCAAGACCAAAGACATCACCGGCGGTCTTCCGCGCGTGGCCGAGCTCTTCGAGGCGAGAAAGCCGAAAGAGTTCGCCGTCATCAGCGAAATCGACGGCCATGTGGTTTTTGGCAAGGACACCAAAGGGAAGCGCAAAGTCCTGGTGAAACCCGAAGTCGGCGAGCCCAAGGAATACCTCATTCCGAAGGGAAAACATGTTTCGGTGCACGAAGGCGAATTTGTCCGGGCCGGAGAACCCCTCATGGACGGATCCTCCAACCCGCACGATATCTTGAGGGTTTTGGGGGAAAAGGCCCTGGCCAAATACCTGACCGACGAGGTGCAGGAGGTCTATCGCCTGCAGGGGGTGAAGATCAACGACAAGCATATCGAGGTGATTGTCCGCCAGATGTTGCGGAAGGTGCGGGTGATGGATTCGGGCGACACCCGATTCCTGATCGACGAGCAGGTCGACCGGTTTGTCTTTGAGGAAGAAAACCAGAAGGCCAAAAAGAAAAAGGGGAAACCGGCTGTCGGCGAGCCGATGCTTTTGGGAATCACCAAGGCCTCGCTCACCACCGACAGCTTTATCTCGGCGGCCTCTTTCCAGGAGACGACCAAGGTGCTGACCGAGGCGGCCATCTCGGGCAAGACCGACGTCCTGAAAGGGTTGAAAGAAAACGTGATCATGGGGCGGCTCATTCCCGCCGGTACCGGTTTGAACCGTTATCGCCAGGTCAAGATGGATGTCGATTCCGAAGGGCTTCCGACGGAGGGGATTTCAATCCAGGCGGTGGCGTCGTAGGGGCTTGCGCAATCGGAAAGCGGCGCCCCATCCCGAAGGCCCTGGAGGTGACGCGCAGACCGGGGGCGGCCTGGCGGCGTTTGTACTCGTTGCGATCAATCATCCGGATGACTTTTTGAACCGCCCCCTTCTCATAACCCATCTTGATAATCTCCTCCTCGCTCCTTAAATCCTCCACGTAGGCCTTTAAAATGCCGTCGAGGATTTCATACGGCGGTAGGCTGTCCTGGTCGGTTTGATTGGGCTTGAGTTCCGCCGACGGCGGTTTGGTGAGGCAGTTTTGCGGAATAATTTCCTTTTTTCGATTGATATACCGCGACAACTTGTAAACCATCGTCTTCGGCAGGTCGGAAATCACCGCGAGGCCGCCGGACATATCGCCGTACAAGGTGCAATAACCCACCGCCAGTTCCGATTTGTTCCCGGTGCTTAAAACCAGATGCCCCAGTTTGTTCGAGACCGCCATCAACAAATTGCCGCGGATGCGCGCTTGGATATTTTCCTCAGTCGCATCGGCCTTTCTCCTCCCGAACATTTTCCGGAAACTTTTTTCATAGGCGGAATGCAGGGGGTTGATGCGAATTTCCCTTGTCCGCATCTTCAAATTTTTGGCAAGCCGCTCTGCGTCGGCGAGGCTGTGGTTGCTGGAATAACGGGAGGGCATGATCAGCCCCAGCACATTTGCGGGGCCGACCGCCTTGACCGCCAGACAGGCGGTGAGCGCCGAATCGATGCCGCCGGATAGCCCCAGGGCCACTTTCTTGAATCCGCATTTTCTCACATAATCGCGCAATCCAAAGACAAGCGCCTCTTCCAGAAGCGCCATGTCGTTCAGAGGGGCTCGCGTCGCCTCCGCCAAACTGCTCGGCGGACCCGCCGCGTTGTTTGGCGGGCCCTCCATCGGCAAGTCATCGAACTGTCGCGCAGTTTGCCTCATGCCTTCTGGCATGAGTTTACCTGCTTGACCCCCCTCAGCGCCGCTGTGCGGCTGGTTAAAAATCCCCTTTTTAGAATTGTCCAACTCAACAAAGGTCACCCCCTCTTTAAAGAAAGGGGCCAGCGCCAGAAGATTTCCCTCCGGCCCAACGACCATCGAGCCGCCGTCAAAGATCAGCTCGTCATTCCCCCCCACCTGATTCACATAGACCACCGGCAGATGGTGGCGCCTGGCCAGCGCCGAAATCATGTCGCGACGAACATTAAACTTGCCGATGGAATAGGGGGAGGCGGAAATGTTGACGAGAATTTCGGAACCCTTCCCCACCAGTTCGGCAATCGGATCTTCGGGATAGAGACGTCGGCCCCAAAAAGCGGGGTCGTTCCAGATATCCTCGCAGATCGACACCCCCCAGATGCGCCCCCGGTAATCGATGGTGTCGCGGACAGGGCCGGGCTCAAAATAGCGCGTTTCATCGAACACATCGTAGGACGGGAGAAGGCTCTTGTGAAAAACCTTTTTGATCTTTCCCTCCTCGCACCAGGCGGCGGAATTGAAGAGGGGCTTTCCCGTTTTTTCGGGATTTTTTTCCACGAGGCCGACAAGAACCGCAATGCCGACAGCCGCAGACGCCACCTTCTCAACTGCCGCCCGGTTTTTTTCGATGACATGAGGAAGCTCCAGCAGATCACGCGGCGGGTAACCCAGAAGGGTCATTTCGTGGAAAACGGCCAGATCGGCGCCGGCTCCTCCCGCCTTTTGCACGGCCTGAAGGATCTTTTTTAAATTTCCCTCGATGTCCCCGACAGTCGAGTTGATTTGTCCAAGCGCGATTTTCATTCTTGACGAAGAAGAGAGGATTGACTAAAAACAGGTAAAATTCAATAATAAAAGGAATTTATGGCCCGTGTCACCGTTGAAGATTGTTTGCGAAAAATCGACAGCCGCTTTGCCTTGGTGCATCTGACGGCCAAGCGGGTGCGTCAGCTTGAAAAAGGGGCGAAACGAATGGTCCCCTCGGATAACAAACTGGTGGTCCAGGCCCTGCGCGAAATCGCCGCCGGCAAGGCCCGCGGCGAACTCCCCGAAGACCCCGATCAAGATTGATCCCGCCCGCTTGCCTGTAACTCTCCCATTTTATCGGCAAAAAATCTTCCAAAAAACCGCTTGAAATCGTGAAAATATCGGGGGTAGGCTGAAAATTCGGGGATTGTATATGAAATTTTGCACACCTGAAAATTTGGAACAAATCCAAAGAGATTTGAGCCGGAAGGGGCTTTATCGCCCCGAATACGAGCACGACTCGTGCGGCGTTTCGTTTGTCGCGCACACAAAGGGGAAAAAGTCGCACACCATCGTCGAAAAGGCCATCCAGGCCCTGGTGAATCTGGAACACCGCGGCGCCTGCGGGTGCGAAGTAAATACCGGCGACGGCGCGGGAATTCTGATACAGGTGCCGCATGAGTTTCTCGCCAAAGAATGTGAAAGGCTCGACATCAAACTCCCAAAACCGGGCGCATACGGCGTCGGAACCCTCTTTTTGCCGCAAACTGCCGGGGAACGGGAAAAGGCCGAGCGGATTCTCCAAAGAATTATTCAGGAACAACAGCAGTTGTTTCTCGGTTTTCGCGATGTCCCCGTTGACAACGCGACAATCGGCCCTTCGGCCCGCGAGGGGATGCCGGCGATCCGGCAGTTTTTTATCGGCATGGGAAAATCAAAAACCCCGTCCGACCCCCAAGCCTTCGAACGGTGGCTTTTTGTCATCCGCAAATGTTTTGAAAACGCCATCCGCAAATCGGGGCTGAAGGACTCTTCAAAAATTTATATCCCATCCCTCTCCTGCCGGACGTTGATTTACAAGGGGATGCTCAAGTCCACGCAACTTGTCCCCTTTTATCCCGACCTCAAAAATCCGGCGATGAAATCGGCGCTGGCGATGGTGCATGCCCGGTTTTCCACCAACGTCCTCCCCAACTGGGAACTGGCCCACCCCTTCCGATACATGTGCCACAACGGCGAGATCAACACACTGCGGGGCAACATCAACTGGATGCGCGCCCGCGAGGCGCTGTTCGAATCGGATATTTTCGGCGATGAAATCAAAAAAATCCTTCCGGTGATCCGCGAAGGGGGAAGCGACTCGGCCACGTTCGACAACGCACTGGAAATGCTGGTGATGGGGGGGCGCTCCCTCCCCCACGCCGTCATGATGATGATTCCCGAGGCGTGGAGCGGGCACGAAAACATGCCGCAAGAGAAAAAGGATTTTTATGAATACCATTCCTGCCTGATGGAGCCGTGGGATGGACCTGCGTCCATCGCGTTTACAGACGGAACGGTCATCGGAGCGGTGCTCGACCGAAACGGATTGAGACCGTCCCGCTATTATGTCACCAAAGACGACCTCGTCATCATGGCCTCCGAGGTCGGGGTGCTGGATGTGCCGCCCGAAGATGTGGTGATAAAAGGGCGCCTCCAGCCGGGAAAGATGTTTCTGGTGGACTTAAGCGAAGGGAGGATTATCGACGACGCCGAATTGAAAACCCGGCTCGTCCGCGAAAAACCGTATGGAAAGTGGCTAAAGGCACATCTGACCCCTCTGGAAGAGATACCCCCCTCTCCCCATCTCCCAGAACCCGACCACGACACGGTCACAAGGCGTCAGATAATTTTCGGATACTCCAACGAAGACGTAAATCTGCTCATGTCGCCCATGGCCTTAAACGGCGAAGAGGCGATCGGCTCGATGGGGAACGACGCCCCGCTGGCGGTTCTTTCCGAACGTCCTCAAAACCTCTTCAATTATTTCAAGCAACTCTTCGCACAGGTCACCAACCCTCCGCTCGACGCCATTCGGGAGGAGCTTGTGACGTCGGTGGACACGACCATCGGGCCGGAGCGAAACTTGTTGAAGCCCGAACCGGAAAGCGCGCATCAGATCAAGCTGACCAATCCCGTCATCGACAACGACGAGCTGGCCAAATTGAGGCATCTGGCCGAAAAACCGTTCAAGGGCTTCCGCTCGCGGGTCATCCCCACACTGTTCAAAGTGGAAGACGGAGCCGGGGGAATGGAGCGCCGCCTGGAGGAAATTTTTTATGAGGCTTCGTTAGCCATCGACGAGGGATGTAACATCATCATCCTTTCGGACCGCGGCGTGGATGAAAACCGGGCGCCCATCCCCAGCCTTCTGTCCGTTGCCGGCCTGCACCACCATCTTGTCCGCAAGGGAATGCGCACCCGCGTGGGGCTTGTCGTGGAATCGGGAGAGCCGCGCGAGGTCCACCATTTTTCGCTTTTGATCGGCTACGGCGCCGGCGCCATCAATCCATACCTCGCCTTCGAAACGCTGGATGACCTGATCCGAAGCGGCTCCGTAAACGGGATCGACCACAAAACGGCGGTCAAAAAATACGTCAAGGCGGTCAGAAAGGGGATCGTCAAGGTGATGTCGAAGATGGGGGTGTCGGTTGTTCAAAGTTATTGCGGCGCCCAGATTTTTGAGGCGATCGGCTTGAACCGGGAGGTGATCGACAAATATTTCACCCACACCGCCTCGCGCATCGAGGGAATCGGCCTTACGGAGATCTGCAGGGAGGCCCTTCTGAATCACCAAAGGGCCTATCCCTTAAGGCTTGGCGGTCGTCCCCTCCTTGAATGGGGAGGGCAATACCAGTGGCGGAGCGACGGTGAATACCACCTTTTCAACCCCGATACGGTGGCCAAACTTCAGTATGCGACCAAAGCGGGTAGCACCAAGGACTTCAAGGAATATTCTAAACTGGTCAACGACCAGAGCCGGAACCTTTGCACTCTGCGCGGCCTTTTTGAATTCAAGAAGAGTCCGGGCGGACGGCATAGTCCCATTCCGATCGAGGAAGTAGAACCGGCAAAGGAGATTGTCAAACGGTTCAAGACCGGCGCCATGTCGTATGGCTCCATCAGCCAAGAGGCGCACGAAACGCTGGCGGTGGCCATGAACCGGATCGGCGGCAAATCCAATACCGGCGAAGGGGGGGAGGACCCGGCGCGGTATCTCCCCCAGCCAAACGGCGACTCGAAAAACAGCGCCATCAAGCAGGTGGCCTCGGCCCGTTTCGGTGTGACCAGCGAATATCTGGCGCAGGCCAAGGAATTGCAGATCAAGATCGCGCAGGGGGCCAAGCCGGGCGAGGGGGGGCAGTTGCCTGGCCCGAAGGTCTACCCATGGATTGCGAAGGTCCGCTATTCGACGCCGTATGTCGGCCTGATTTCTCCGCCGCCGCACCACGATATTTATTCCATCGAGGATCTGGCCCAGCTGATCTTCGACCTGAAGAATTCAAACCCGCAGGCGCGGGTCAGCGTCAAACTGGTGGCCGAGGTCGGTGTCGGCACGGTGGCGGCCGGGGTGGCCAAGGCGCACGCCGATGTGGTGCTCATTGCCGGATACGACGGCGGAACCGGCGCCAGCCCCCTAACCAGCATCAAACATGCCGGGGTCCCGTGGGAGCTGGGGATGGCGGAGACCCAGCAGGTTTTGGTGATGAACAAACTCCGCGACCGGATTGTCGTGGAGGTGGACGGCCAGCTGAAAACCGGCCGGGATGTCGCCATTGCCGCCCTTTTGGGAGGAGAGGAATTCGGTTTTTCCACAGCACCCTTGGTCGCCATGGGGTGCATCATGATGCGGGTCTGCCACTTGAACACCTGCCCGGTCGGCGTGGCCACGCAGGATCCGGAGCTTCGCAAAAAATTCACCGGCCAACCGGAACATGTCATCAATTATTTCTTTTTTGTCGCCGAGGAGTTGCGTGAGATCATGGCCGGGCTGGGATTCAGAACGGTGGATGAAATGATCGGGCGTTCCGACCGGCTCGATTTCAACAAGGCGATCGCCCACTGGAAGGCGCGAGGGCTGGACTTCTCGCCCGTTTTTTACCGCCCCGAGATGGGGCCCGATGTCGCCACCCGTTGCATCCGCCCGCAGGACCACGGCCTTGAAGCCGTGCTGGACAACAAACTCATCGAACGGGCAAGGCCCGCACTGGAGAAAAAACAACCGGTGCAGATTGAACTTCCGATTCGCAACATCGATCGCGCCGTCGGCGCCATGCTGGGCTACACATTGACGAAAAAATATGGCGGAAAAGGTCTTCCCGATGACACCATTCAAATCACGTTCAACGGCTCGGCGGGGCAAAGTTTCGGGGCCTTTATCCCGAAAGGGATGACGTTCACCCTCATCGGTGACGCCAACGACTATTTCGGCAAGGGGTTGTCAGGAGGGAAAATTTTTGTTTATCCGCCAGGGGAATCGCCGTTTGTGCCGGAAAAAAACATCATCATCGGAAACGTCGCCTTTTATGGCGCCACCTCTGGCTGTGCCTATATCCGGGGCGTTGCCGGCGAACGCTTCTGCGTCAGAAACAGCGGCGTTCATGCCGTGGTGGAAGGGGTGGGGGATCATGCCTGCGAATACATGACCGGCGGCAGAGTTCTTGTTTTGGGCAAAACCGGGCGAAACTTTGGGGCCGGCATGAGCGGGGGAATTGCTTTTGTTCATGACCCGGACAATGAATTTGAAAAAAATTGCAACCTTTCCATGGTGGAACTCCAGGCCGTCAACGAAGACGAGGATATTGAGTTGATCAAAAGGCTTCTGCAAAATCATTTCAAATTTACCGGAAGCACGGTGGCCAAGAGGATCTTCGACAACTTCAACCGGGAGCTGGCCCATTTTGTGAAGGTCATGCCGATCGACTACAAAAAGGCGCTGGTGGAAATCAGGCGGAAAATGAAGGAGCAGGGAATCTCGGAAGAACAGGCGATGTATGGGTAAAATCACGGGCTTCATGGAAATTCCGCGGGAAGACTGGCCGCAGAGGCCGATCCCCGAACGGATTCACGACTACAAGGAAATCTACAGCGAGTTTCCCGTCGACAAATTACGCGCCCAAGGGGCCCGTTGCATGGATTGCGGCATCCCCTTTTGCAATCAGGGATGTCCGCTGGGCAACTATATCCCGGAGTGGAACGACCTTGTCTACAAAAACCGCTGGAAAGAGGCCATCGAACGCCTGCATGCGACAAACAACTTTCCCGAATTCACCGGCCTTCTCTGCCCAGCCCCCTGCGAAGGGGCCTGCGTTCTGGGCATCAACGAAAAACCGGTGACCATCAAATACATTGAGTATCACATCATCGACCATGCCTTTAAAGAAGGATGGATTGTGCCTCAACCTCCCAAAAAATTGACCGGAAAAAAGGTGGCCGTGGTCGGTTCCGGCCCGGCCGGGTTGGCTTGTGCGCAACAACTGGCCCGGGTGGGTCACACGGTGACGGTGTTCGAGCGCGATGACCGGATCGGCGGCCTGCTCCGTTACGGCATTCCTGATTTCAAGATGCAAAAACACCGCATCGATACACGAATGAAACAGATGGAGGCCGAAGGGGTTTTTTTCAGGCCGAAAAGTAATATCGGAGGTGATCTATCAGCAGACACCCTGCACCGGGAGTTTGATGCCATCGCGTTGTGCGCCGGGGCCACACAGGCGCGCGATTTGAGTGTTCCCGGACGCGAGCTAAAGGGGGTTCATCTGGCGATGGAGTATCTGACGGAACAAAACCGGGTAAACGCCGGAGACAAAATTGCCGATCAGATTACGGCCACGGGAAAAAAAGTCATCATCCTTGGCGGCGGCGACACCGGCGCCGACTGCCTCGGCACCGCGCACCGTCAGGGGGCCGCCGACATTCACCAACTGGAACTTCTCCCGCGTCCACCGGATCAGAGGGCGCCGGATAATCCGTGGCCGCAATGGCCGATGGTTTTTCGCACCTCCCCGGCCCATAACGAGGGGGGCGATCGAGACTATTCCATCATGACCAAAAAATTATCAGGGGAAAAAGGGGTCTTGAAAAAACTCCATGCCGTCCGGCTGGAATGGGTCCCTTCCACCAACGGAGGCCCTCCCAAACCGCAGGAAATTCCCGGCAGTGAATTTGAGATCGAAGTCGACCTCCTGCTTCTGGCGATGGGATTTACCGGTCCGGAAAAGAAAGGGCCGATTGAACAGATGGGAATCAAACTAGACCCCCGCGGCAACGTGGAGGTAAACGCCGATTATGTGACCTCGGTGCCTGGCGTCTTTGCCGCCGGCGACGTCAAGCGGGGCGCCTCGCTGATTGTCTGGGCGATTGCCGAGGGCCGCAAATGCGCCCGCGGCATCGACAAATTCCTGATGGGTGAGACGGAGCTTCCCTGACAATATGGAAAAAATCTACATCCTCGCCGCCGTCATCGCCAGCGCCGTTATCCCCAGCTTCATCGCCAACCTGTCGTTTATGCCGCATCACCTTCTGCCAAAAAACCTGCCCGAGGGGATGGACGAGGAGTAAAGTTTCTGATAGAAGCAGGCGCGCGCCACCCTAGCTCAGCTGGTAGAGCAACTCATTCGTAATGAGTAGGTCGCCGGTTCGATCCCGGCGGGTGGCTCATCCTTTTTTTTCATGTCCGCCCCCTTCGAACAACTCGTCGATATCATGGCCATCCTGCGTAGCCCCGGCGGGTGCCCGTGGGATCATCAACAGACCCACCAGTCGATCGCCCCTCAACTGATCGAGGAATGCTACGAAGTCCTGGACGCCATCGAAAACAAAAACGATCCCCATTTGTGCGAAGAGCTGGGCGATCTGCTTCTGCATGTTTTGTTTCATGCCCAAATCGGCCGGGACGAAAAATCGTTCGATATCGACGACGTGGTCAATGAAATTTCAGCCAAACTCATCCGCCGGCATCCGCACGTTTTCGGCGGGATAAAAGTCTCCGGGGCCGAGGAGGTGGTTTCCAACTGGGACAAAATAAAAGCAAACGAGGCCAAAAAGCACAAGGGAGATTCGTACCTCGACCCGGTGCCCAAATCGCTCCCCGCCCTTTTTCAGGCTTTTAAGCTCTCCAAAAAAGCCTCCAAAATCGGCTTCGACTGGAACAAGACCGATGAAGTGCTTCAAAAGATCGACGAGGAAATCGGCGAACTGAAAAAAGCGGTCAAAAGCAAAAACCGAAACAATCTCGAACATGAAGTGGGCGACCTCTTTTTCGCCCTCGCCAACCTGTGCCGTTTTATAAAAATCCAGCCGGAAGAGGTCCTGCAAAAGGCCAATAACCGGTTTCGGGCGAGGTTTTCGGCCATGGAGAAGCAAATCCGGCTAAAAAAGAAAAAGATGGAACAACTCACGGCGAAAGAATGGGATGCACTCTGGAACGACGCAAAGAAAAAAACAGAATAAGGGGGGGCTCAAGGGAATTTTTCTCTTCGGCCTTGTCTTTTTTCCATCCGCCTCCAACCCCCTCCTTTCCGGCCTTGTTGACCGCAACTATTTCCTCATTTACGACACGATACAAAACCTGGGGAAACAAGTGGAAGAGGGAACCCTGCCGCACCCCGTCTATTTTCTCATGGGGGCAACGGCTTACAACGAGGAACGATATGACGATGCCCTCGAACATTTAAAAAGAGCGGAGGTGGAGGGATCACCTCTGGCCGCCCATATCCGCTATTGGATCGGCAAAACCTTAAACGCCCTCAACCGGCCGGCGGAGGCGATTGCCTATCTCCCCCCAATCGACAAGATCGAACGAAAAATCGAGGAAGACATTTTCTGGGAGCGGATGGAATCGCTGATTCTTCTCTCGCGGTGGGAAGAAGCCGAAACAGGGTTAAACCGCAGAAAGAAAGAGGCGGCAAAGGACGAGCCGGTCCGGACAAGAATCAAGTATCTCCGGGGGCAAATGGCCTCCCTCCAAGGCAAAAAGGCCATCGCCCACCGGACATGGAAAGAACTCCTCACGGAATCGGCCGGCAACCCCTTTGAAGAAGAGATTATCGATCAACTGAAAAAAGAAAATACCCCCCTTTCGGATTTTCTCTCCGAGGCCGACTGGAAGAAACGCGCCCAATCGTTGATCGAGGCGGGCCGCCCGTTGGATGCCCTCGCCATTTATGACGATCTGTACAAGACAACGGGACGGAATTTTTCCTTCGAAATCGCCAAGACCCATTTTAAGGCCCGCCACTATTCCAAGTCTGCTTCCCTTCTTCAGGAACTTATGGATCATCCGAAAGGGGGGCAAAACCGCACCGAGATTCTGTCCCTGCTTGCCGCCTCTTACGGCCGGTCGGATCAGTTTGAGGAGGCGCTCAAATACAACCAAAAGATCATCGACCTCTACCCCCGCTCAAACATGGCCCGGATGGCCCGCTATAAAATAGCCTTCATCCATCTTGACGCGGGCCAATATTCACGGGCTGTTGAGGCCTTCACGGAATATCTTTCAACAAAAAACGATTACCGCCGCGCCGAAGCGGTCTGGAATCGCTTGTGGGCCGTCTATCTGACGGGAAATTTTTCCGGCGCCCTGGACGAACTCAAAAACCTGGAGAAGAAAGAAAGAAAAAAAGATGAGCTTCTCAAAATCGCCTACTGGAAGGCCCGCTGTCTGGAACAGATGAACAAAGGGTCCGCCGCCCGGTTGATTTATGAGGATATCCATCGGCGAAAACCCACCCATTATTACGGGTTTCTCTCGGCGCAAAAAATGGCCGGAAAAAAAATCGATCCCATGGAACTGGTGGATCCCACGAATACCCCCTCTCCCCTGCCCCTCCCCCTCGAGGGGGGAGGGATTAAGGGAGGGGGTGCTTATAAAGCCGACAACTGGCGCGAAAAAATTCCCCCCGACGATCCCTTGATGACAGCCGTTCAGCTCGCTGAAATCGGGCTTTCGGAGTACGCCTTTGACGAGGCGGAGCGCTCCTCTCTTTCCAGGGAGGGAATTCCTCTTGATTCGTTGAGTCAGGCGTTGACGGCGGCGCAAAATTTCAGACAGTTATGCGCCATCGGCCGGGCCGGCCTTAAAAAAATATCGGCCGGGCGGGATAACGGGTTGTACTGGACCATGGCCTATCCGCGCGCCTATTTTCAGTGGACAACCCTTTTTTCCAAAAAACAGGCGCTGAATTCCCTCCTTGTCTGGGCAATGATGCGTGAAGAGTCTTCTTTCCATCCGGCCATCGTCTCTTCCGCGCAGGCGATCGGCCTTTTGCAGTTGATCCCGCAGACGGGTAAGGAAGTCGCCTTGCTTTTGGGGAGGGATGTCTTTCATCCGGAAGATCTGAAGGCCCCGGCGACAAACATTGAATTCGGCGTGACTTATTTAAAAAAGAGGCTGGATGAATTCGGCGGAAAAGTTCCCTACGCGCTGGCCGGCTATAACGCCGGTCCGGACGCTGTCCACAGGTGGGAGAAATGGGGGGCTAAACTCGAACCGGATGAATTCATCGAACTGATCCCCTACGACGAAACGCGCGGCTATGTAAAAAAGGTAATGACAAGTTACTGGATTTATAAAACATTATATTGAAATGAGAGAAAAGGCGAATACGGAACAAACATCTTTTGACCTCATTGTCATCGGCGCCGGGCCGGGTGGCTATGTGGCGGCGATTCGCGCCGCCCAACTCGGCCTGAAAGTCGCCTGTGTCGAGAAAGAAAAGACCCTCGGCGGCACCTGTCTGAATGTCGGTTGCATCCCCAGCAAGGCCCTTTTGGAGTCGTCCGAACTCTATGCGCAGGCCAAGGAGAGTTTCAAGGAGCACGGTATTAACTTTGAGGCGGTGTCACTCGATCTCAAAAAATTCATGGCCCGGAAGGATGACGTTGTCAAACGGCTGACCGGCGGTGTGGCCGGATTATTCAAAAAAAACAAGATTACGCATCTCTCCGGGACGGCAAAGGTCCATAAAGACAAAACCGTCGAGATAACCGGCGCCGAAGGAAAGAAGAGTTATTCCGCCCAAAATATTCTCATTGCCACGGGAAGCGTCCCGGTGGCCCTCCCCGGCATTCCCTTCGACGGTAAGCGAATCATCGACTCAACGGCGGCGTTGTCCCTCACCGAGGTTCCAGGAGAGCTCCTTGTCATCGGCGGCGGTTATATCGGGTTGGAACTCGGGTCGGTCTATCTTCGGCTCGGGAGCCGAGTCACGGTTGTCGAAATGCTCGATCGGATCGCCGTTGGGATGGATGGTGAAACGGGCGAGGCCCTTTTGCGGGCGCTTAAAAAACAGGGGATGAATTTTCGTCTGTCAGCACAGGTGGCCGGCGCCTCGATCAAAGGGAACAGGGTCGATGTCGGAATCAAAACCGCCGAGGGAAAGGAAGAAACCGTCTCTACTGATTATCTGCTGGTCGCCGTGGGGCGCAAGCCATGTACGGAGGGGTTAGGGTTGCAAGAGACGGGGGTGAAGCTGGATGAGAAGGGAAGAATTGCCGTCGACAAAAATTTTCAGACAAATGTCCCCGGAATTTACGCCGTTGGCGATGTGATTCCGGGACCGATGTTGGCGCACAAGGCGATGGAAGAGGGGGTCGCCGCGGCGGAGATTATCAGCGGTGAGAAGGCCTCCGTGAATTACAACACGATTCCGAGCGTTGTTTATACCTGGCCGGAGGTTGCTTCCGTCGGCTTGACTGAAGAAGAATGTAAAAAACAGGGAATCGCGCATAAAGCCTTCAAATATCCCTTTCTGGCCAATGGCAGAGCCCTGTCGATGGGGTATAAGGAGGGATTTGTCAAACTCATTGCCGATTCAACGACCGACCGTCTTCTTGGCGCCCACATCATCGGCCCGCGCGCCTCCGACATGATTGCCGAACTGGTTTTGGGGATGGCCTTCGAGGCGACCGCGCAGGATATCGCCATGACGGTCCACGCCCATCCGACTCTTTCCGAGGCGGTGAAGGAAGCGGCCCTGGGCCTTGGCGAAGGGGCAATTCATTTGTAATGGAACTGATCGCCAAAAAATACCGCGTCCTCAAAAGCCTGGGGCAGGGGGCGATGGGGGAGGTCTTTCTGGTTTTGCCGCCGCGGGGGGAGCCGGTGGCGTTAAAACTCCTCAAATCGTTCGAGCCCGCCAGCGGGCAGGCGGCGATTTCCCAGTTTGAAAACGAGTTCAAAGTCTTGAAGAAACTCTCGCATCCCAACATCGGCAAGATCGGCGATTACGGCTTTGATCCGGAGCAGAAAAAGGTTTTTTTCACCTCCCCATGGCTCAAAGGGACCGACCTTTACGCCGCCACCGATGGGCTCCCCTTTGAAAAGTGCGAGGATTATTTCGTTCAGGTTTTAAGGGCCATCAACTATCTGCACCAGAAAGGGATCATTCATTGTGATTTAAAGCCGGGGAATATTTTTGTCGAAAACGACAACATCCTCCTTATCGACTTTGGCCTGGCCGGCTACTGGGGGGAGTCGATCGTGGGAACCCCCACCTATCTGGCCCCCGAAATTTACCGCGGCGAACATCACAATGTCGCCAGCGATCTCTACGCCGTCGGCGTCATTTTTTATAACTGTCTTACCCGCACCCAGCCCTTTTCGGGGGCCAGCCTGCAGGAGGTTTATGACCGGCACCGCACCTATACACCCCCTCCCATCTCGCAGTTGAATCCGAAGGCGCCCGGGTACATGAGCGATGTTGTGTCGGCGCTTTTGTCCAAAAGGCCGGAGGAGCGCTATCCCTCGGCCTCTGCCGTCATCGAGGAGATCGGAGCCTATTCCAAAACGAAATATTCGGTGGAAACGCCGGAGACGCTTCTTTCCTATCTTCCCACCACCTCCGAGCTGATCGGGCGGAAAGAGATCCAGTGGCGCATCGAAAACATGGTCAACGACTTTCTTAAAGGGGAAAAAGGGGCTCCCTTTTTTGGCCTCTTTATCTACGGGGACCGGGGGCTGGGAAAGACAAAATTCATCGGCCAGATCAAGAACAGACTCCAGCTGGAAAAGGTGGTTGTGGAGGAGGCGGTGCTCCCTTTAACCGAAGAGGATCGGCATGTTTTGGCCGGCTCCCGGGCGGTGATTCTTGAAGACATGGAAAACTATCTGACCGATCCGAAAGGGAGGGGAGGGCTTCAGGCGTTCCTTTCATTTCTCGAACAAAAAATTCTCTCGCCCGAGACGACCCGATTTCTGTTTGTGGTGAGCGGCACGCGTGAGGCGGACTGGGCGCCCTTCGAGCGGCTTTTTCCCAAAGATGATTTTCAGTTCGAAAAGGTGAAGCTCGCGCCGTTTGCCGGGGAGGAGACGCGCGTTTTTCTTGAGACCGTCATCGGCCAGAAAGAGATTCCGGAAAATTTTGTCCAGGAGATCTACCGGGATACCGCGGGAAACCCCGGCCTTTGCACGCAAATTATCCAAAGCCTCATTCAACAGGGGTTGCTCTTTGATGAGTCGGGCCGTTGGAGCCCGGATCTTCTGGCCCATCTTTCAAGGGCGCTTCAAAAGGTGGAGATGCCCCGGTCTCTTGAAGAGCAAATGGAGCTCGACTATGCCTCATTCTCGTCCGAAGAAAAAGAAATTGTCGACTGGCTGGCCATTGCCGGCCATGGGCTGACCCCCCGGGCGCTTGAAAAACCGACCCGTCTGCCGAAGATCCGCAGAATCCTGGATGCCATGGAAGAAAAGCGGATTGTGCGGATTGAGGGGGGAAACAATTATGTGTTTTATCGGCAGGCGATGGTCCCTTTTGTCCGCAAAAAAATCCCCATCGAGGAGGCCCGCAGGCGTCACACCCGTCTGGCCGAACGGGATGTCGGTCTTTCGGAGGCTTTGACCTGGTTGCATCAAAGCTGGGGGGAAGACCGCGTTCTGGCCCAGACGTCCCTTGAAAAACTGGCCGACCTGATGAATCAGGAAGGGAGAAAGGAAGAGGCGCTGGAGCATTACCTCAATTTGCAAAAAACATTCTTTGTTGCGGCCCCGCTTTCCCAGCGCCTGAATTGGATCATCAAAACCGCGGATGTCCTCATCTGGCTGAATCGGTTCCGCGAGGCCTGCGAGATGCTTTCGGCCATTGAGAAGGAGGCGGAAAAAGGGGCCGATGCCATTCCGTTAAAAAGCCGTCTGGCGTTATGGGAGAAGAAGGGATTAAGCCTTCTTCATCAGGAAAAAATCGAGGAGGCGGGCCGCTATTTCAAAGGGGGCCTTGAACTGGCCGCCGGGAGCGCCGATACCCGCATGGAGCAGATCCGGTTTTTAAACGACTTGGCGGAAATCGAGGTGCTCACGGGACATCTGGAAAAGGCGATTCCCGGATTCGCAGAGGCGCGGGAACTGGCAAAACAGCTTGCAAAGTCCGAGCTCAAATATATCACCAACAACGATTTGGGGCATGTCTACCATCAATTGAAGGACTATGAGCGGGCCATTCCCCTTTTGAAAGGGGACGCAAAACTCTTTTCGACCATGAAAAGCTTTGAGCCGCTGGCGAGAGCCCTCTATTCGCTGGCGGAGAGCTACAGGGCCGTCAAAAAATTCCGCAAGGCGGTAAAAGAATACAAACATTGCATCGGAATCTGTCAAAAAGAGAACCTCTTTCCCGTTCTCTTAAGGGCCTACAACGGTTTGGGAAACATCTATCTGGCCGACAAAAAATATGAAGAGGCGTTGAGCACCTACCAGAAGGCCATTGACATCAGCGTCCGCCTTAAAGACCCCACAACCAAGGCGGCCCTTTTGGCCAACCAGGGGTTGATCTATCGGCATGAGCAAAACTGGACTTTGAGCGCCCGCCGGTTTCTTTTGGCGAGGCAGATTCTGGAGGAAAAGGAAAAGCGGCTTCCGTATGAACAGATGCTTCTTTCCAAATGCTATAACGAACTGGCGCATATCGCCCGCAAGGAAAAGGACAACCTGAAGGCGCTCTCCTTTCAGGTGGAGCTGGCCCAGATGGTGGAAAAGACCGAGACCCTTAAAGGGGAGCAATTCGCGACCCGGCGCGACCTGGCGGAGCTTTATCTGGACAATCGTCTGGTTGACCCCTTTCAGGCGGAGCTGGCGCGTTTGGATGAGTGGGCAAAGGCGCCGGAAGAAAAGGCGCAGGTAGCCGCCTTGAAGGAGCGATGGGCGAAAATCCAGATCTGCGATCAGGAGAGTACGCAGAAAGTTTCGTAAAAGAAGCGAGCCATCAGGTTTATCCTGTGGCGAGCGCTGGGGGTGCGGGGGCGCCGGAGGCAAAGCCCCCGATGTGATAGTCCGATGGGCGAAAATCCAGATCTGCGATCAGGAGAGTACGCAAAAGATGGGGTGAATTTTTCAATCTTGCGGCGGGGCAAAGAGTATTATAGATACGCGCGGCGGGCGCGGGTGATTAGCTTCCGCCTGAGGCGGACCAGCCTCTGGCTGGCAGTTGGGTGATTAGCTCAGAGGTAGAGCACTGCTTTCACACAGCAGGGGTCGTAGGTTCGATTCCTACATCACCCACATATTAAATTTGCCCCTGTAGCTTAAGTGGAGGGGTCCCCGCGAGCGCCACCGGTCCGAGCGAGCGGGGGCGGAAGTTGCAGGATCACTGAAGTTTTGAAATTGCCCCTGTAGCTCAGTGGATAGAGCACCGGCCTCCGAAGCCGGGTGCGCCAGTTCGATTCTGGCCAGGGGCGCATGCACCCTCCTGGTAAAAACGGCGACGGCTATTACTGGTGACTGTGACGGTACAGCCGATTAATTTAAACCATACACCCTCGCCGCATTGGTGCGGCCGATTTTTTGGGCGAGGTCGGGAGGAAGCTGGTTAAGCATCAACCAGGTTTTGTCGAACATGTCGGGCCCTTTTGATTTTGTTTTGCCCGGAATCCCGATGAATGTGTCGGCCCCGATCATAAACCGATCCGGATAATCGGTGATGAGTTTCATCCATGCCTCTCGGATCTTGCCGTTCTCGTCTAAGATCTGCCGGCTTTCGTGAATCGCACAATAGAGGTTCGAATGGGCTTGAAGAAGCCTCCGGACGAGATCGGGGGTCATTTCGCCGGTGTTGTCCCACCCCACATGCTGCCAGACGATTTTGGCCGATTTGTTGTGATCGAGCAGACGCTCAAAACCGGGGATCGTCGCCTTGATGGTCGACGGATTGGCGGAACTCATATTTGCCGGACGCGGGGGAAGGGATCGGTCTTTCAATACCGCTTCCATGTGGAGGTCGACCGGTATGTTATACCGGGCGGCAATATCGGCCAGCAGGAGAAAAAGGGGATGATCCGCCGCCACCTGCTCAAACGGATGTCCCTCGTGGAAGCTGAAGTGGAGCGCCGTCATTTCGCCAAACGCCCTGGCGCCGTCACCCACGATTTCTTCCGCCTTTTTTTCAAACTCCGCTTTGATCGCCGCAGTTACCGCCGATGAGTCGGTGCCGACAATCATCGGATTGAGTTCCCCTCCTCCGCCCGCCAGGGCCAGCCGGTCGGGATGTTTTCGCACCACTTCGAGCAGATCTTTATAGGTATAGCCCCCTTTCTGGTTGGATTTCTGAGGCGGCGGCATGATCAGCGCCTTGGCCACCCCCATCCTGTCCATCCGGGAGATCAGATTGACCGCGGCCGATTCGTAATCTTTGATCGACCCTCCATCCTCCCCTCCCGGTCCGCCTGGGCCCCTTCCGGGGCCCCCGGGCCTTCGCCGTCCGCCGGGTCCGCCACTTTCACCCCCTTGTTGCCGATAGCGTCCGTCAAGATGCATGTGAACGTCAATGTAACCGGGACTTCCCGATTGCGCGCCGGCAAAGCGCACCGACTCGATTCCTCCCCAGGGAAGAATCGAGCCGGCACTTAAAAGGATCATCGCTATAACTAGTCGTTTCATCGCAAATCTATTTTGCCACACGAATCATCCGCGGCAAATCGTTTTTCGCCTTGCGATCGATACCAAGGCCAGAGAGAGGGCCAACAGGATGAGACCGGCAAGGCCGCTGTTCCGGGAGCCTTTGTTGAGCTGACAGCCGCCGTCGTCTTCCGCGGCGCTCTCGTCGGTGCTTTCGTTGCTCACAGGACAGACTTCTTCGTTGTCCGCCGTGCCGTCACAGTCATTGTCGATGGCGTCGTCACACACCTCCTCCGCATCGGGATGGACATCGGCATTGGAATCGTCGCAGTCGTCGCTTTCCGCCGTATATCCGTCCCCATCGGCGTCGGTGGTGGTGGTTACGTCAGTGGTGGTTACGTCACAGGAGGTATCGAGGTCGTCGCAATCCTGGTCGATGCCGTCATCGCAAACCTCCTCGGCGCCCGGATTGAGCGACGAATCGGCGTTGTCGCAGTCGCCATCATCAGCCGTGTAGCCGTCGCCATCGGCGTCCGAGTCGCAGATATCGCCGATCCCGTCGCCGTCCAGGTCCGCCTGATCGCTGTTGGAATCGGAGGCACAATTGTCGCTCACATCGCCAAAGCCATCGAGATCGACATCGCTCTGGTCGTCATTGGCAACGGTGGGGCTGTTGTCGGTGGTATCGTTCCAGCCGTCGCCGTCGTCATCCAGGTCGCAGGCATCGCCGCCGCTTAGGCCGTCTTGGGTGTTGTCCGGGGCGTCGCCGTCGGAATCGGTCTGATCGGCATTTGCGGTTCCGGTACAGTTGTCATCACAGCTTGTCGTATTACCACCGGTGCAGTAGTTATCCGACGTACTTCCCGAGCCGTCCCCATCATCCAAAATACCGTCGTCGCCGTCATCGTCGCTATCGCACTTTCGACCCAGGCCGTCACCGTCGAAGTCATAATTGACGGGGCTGGAAAGGCCAAGGCAGAGGTCGCAGGAGTCGCCCACGCCGTCGGCATCGTCATCGGTCTGATCGGCATTCGAGACGGCAGAACAGTTGTCGCAGTCGTTGCCGATGCCGTCGCCGTCGTCGTCCGCCTGGCTGATGTTCGGGTCGGAGGCGCAATTGTCGGCGGAATCTTCAATCCCGTCGCCGTCGGCATCATCAATATGCGCCACTGCCGCCGGGGCGGCATAAAAGGCCAAAAAGGCGATTACAAAACAGAATAATGATTTTTTAAACGTCATAAAGGCTCCTTTCAACCTGCTTTGACGCCGGAGCCGGGTAAAAGGTTCAGGATGAGAGAAGATTTCGTTTTCCAGAGAAAACAGGTGATGTCAAAACACCTCACTGCACGATTCGGCGGGGACGAGGGTGTGAATCTGGCTGAAATCGGGAGGAACTAATGCCGGATCGAAAACTCCGACAAAATCGGCGCAGGTAATTTCCCCAAGGGCGGCAAGGCAGGTTGTGAGGTTCGTTTCATTGGCGATGAGCGATCCGTCATCCACCATCGCGATCACATTGGTCATGCTGGTGTCGGCCGGACCGCCGAATTCTTCCGACAGATTGATCACATCGGCCAGGCCATCACCGATGTTCGAGCAGGTTTTATGGGGAAAACAGCCGACAAGCCGGTCGACTCCCGCCTCAAGCAACTGCCGCGCTGCATGATCGGTAGCCCGACGGCAACGGTTGAGTGTCGGCTCAAAATCGAAGGTGGCTGAATTGGTCTCGCCATTGAGGGTCAAAGAGCCGGTCGTCACCGTATCGGTTTCGTCATCGATGGTTACGCTGACCTCGATTGTTTTATGGTTTGTGAAGGCCGCACTATAAGTGAGGGTGCTTTCACTTTGGGTATAAGACGTCGTGACCGTCTCTAGGGTTTCTGAGGTTTGGCCATCCGCCGAAACACTGATCTGTTCGATGCTCAGTGTGTCCTCGTCCTCGATGGTTGCATAATAGACTTCGGTGCTGTCGGAGGTCACCGTCCGGACTTTTGTGTCGGTCAAATCCGGGTTTCCCGCCTCCACCCCTTTTTGTTCGGTGCAGGCAAGGAAACCGCCGATGAGTGCAAAAAAGAGAAGCGGCCGGATGTAGAACCGCCCTTTCACTTTTTATATTTCCTTTCGATTGATCTTAAACAACTGTAAATTCAAATGCGCCACGTTGGTTTTGGGATGCTCGGTATCCTCTTCCACAAGCGAATGAAGCTTCCGCCGGAATTTCTGGAGTTCCTTTTTGGCGATTTCGAAGCCGGTGTCGGAGAGCGCCACCGTGAGCCCCGAAAACTCGCGATCCTGCGGCGAGTCCTCTTTCAAGGCCTTGGCGGCTATTTGGCCCATCTGAAAATGAAAATTGGCCACCGAAACCGATTTGACCTCATCCGGTGTGGAGAGCATGGTCTGCTTTCTTAGTAAGAGCTGTTTGCCTTCTTTGACAAGACCCAGCTCGATCAAGTCTTTGACCGCCTTTTTAATGTCCAACAGAGGGACATTTTCCCTTAAGCTCCTCTGAATCCACAAGATATCCTTTGTTTCGCGGCTCTCCAGCCGGATCAGCTCCAGAAGGGCCACATAATACCACTCCGAAAAGAGGTTGTATTGCGCCTCGGTAAGCGGGTGCGCCCGGACAAACCTCTTGTTTGCCAACAGTTCCTGAAAATAGTGGTCTTTGTCTTCATGGTTTTGGGCCTGATTGAAGTGGACCAGGCTTTCAAAATATTTTCCCTCGTCGGGTTTGAGTTCCAAGCCCTTAATGATCTTCCGGATGCCGTCGGTGGCCAGGTTTCGCTTGCCGTCGACGACGTTTTTCAAAAATCCCGACGAGGCGATTCCCGCCTTCCGGTTGAAGACGCGGTACGAAAAGTCGTCCCTTTCCTTTTTCAGCTCATTGAACCGCTTTTTCAGGTATTCCCGGTAGTTCGTATGGTCGTAGATTGAAATCATAGTTTATCTTTGCCTCCTTAGCAATGGGTCCAAAGATAGCATGATATACAGGTGTTTTCTACAGAAAACATCGGTTAAAAAAACTTAGCAACTTTTTTTGACAATGGCCGATAATAATCATTGAACCGATTGGGGCAAACGGTCGTCTAAGGGGAATCGGCGCCGGAATGCGCCAAAGCCATGGGTCTGGATAGATAAATGAACAAAAGACATCTGAAAATCCTGTTTTTAATCCTGTTCACCAGCCCCCTAGTTGAGGGGTCGGTTGCTGTCCAGTTTTTGGGGTCCACTATATCCGCTTTAACCGACGGTGATTACGACCTGTTGTCCACCACCGGTTCCCTGACAAGGGATGATCTGCTGGCGGACGATATCAGCTTCAATGACGACTTC
>JACPFC010000002.1 GCA_016183175.1 Deltaproteobacteria bacterium | reverse complement strand
CTTGAAATAAAGATGCGCCATTCCGTTTCCCGAAACCATCGAGGCGGCTTTGAAGTTTCGCTTGAAAATTTGCGTGTAGTAAAAGGCCTTGATCCCTTTGGAATCAAGCCACGGGCCGACATCGAAATGGGTTTTTGTTTCGGACAGGCCGTGGTCGCTGACGATAACCATGAGCGTTTCGTTCCATTCCCCTCTCCGCTTCAATTTCTCGACAACCTGTCCGATATCGCGATCGACCTCGCGATAGGCCTGAATCGTTCGGAGATGGAAGGGACTGGAGCGGTGTGAATACTCATCCACCGCAGGGAAAACCACAAAAGTAAAATCGGGGTTTCGCCTCAATCCGGCAACAAGCTTTTCGGCCGCCGATCGGTCCACAAACGCCCAGCGATCGGTTAAATGCGCGTAGTAGAAATACCAGATGCGGGAAAATTTGGTCAGGTTTTTCCCCCGGGCGCTTCCCCTATTGACCATGCTCATGATGGACAGGGGATTGTCGAAAATTTCAAAGGCGGTTTTCAAATCCTTGCGGATATCGTGATTGAGCAAAAAAGTCTCAAGCCCCACGTAACTCCGGAAGCTTTTGAGCGACCAGCCATATTTGGCGTAGTTGGCCTTGTCAAACCACCGGATGCCCGGGATATTGCAGGTGCCCGGATAACAGCCGGTCAGAAACGGCAGGTAGGCCGGTCCGGTGGTTGAGGGAAACGACGTGAGAATTGTCTGATGCGTCCCCTCTTCGGCAAAATAACGGGCGACGTTTGGAAGATTTCCCCTGTTCAGCTCGTCGTTCAAGACATCCGGCCGGGCGCCGTCAACCAGGAAAACAATACAGCGTTTAAATGGCGTTTGAATCACACCTCAATCCATCTCTTTCAACTTGTTTTCCATCCTTTTGACCAGTTCCGGATAACCGTTTTTCCTGATGATGGCGTCAAACTGGAACTTGTAGTTTTCCACCAGCGAGGCGTCGTCGACAATCACGTCGAAGATCTTCCAGCCGGCGGGGGCCAGGGTCAGCTTGTAGTTGAGGTCGAGGTCGACTTTTTTTGAGGGAACCAGAATTTTGGTGGAGACCTGTGACTTCTTCTTCTCTGCATCGATAAATTTTTCCTGCTTATAGACAACCTTATAGCCCTTTTCCTCCCCCTTCACCTGCTCCTTCGAGAAAATGGCCTTTTTTTCCAATAGACTGGTCATCAGGTCGGTAAAATAGCGCTGATCCTTGTCGGCGATCTCGTTCCAGTGGATATCCAGCGCCAGCTTGCAGAGTTCGTAAAGATCAAAGGTCCCCCGGATGATTTCCTGCTTAAGTTTCCGGTTGGCCTCGACCTCCTCCTGCGTCAGGTTTGAGCCGGTCCGGTATGACTCAATTTTTCGGTCCAGCTCCTTGATTGATTCCATAGGCCCCAGTACTTGGGAGGACGGGATGGATTCCGCCGCCGGTGTAGCCTCGGCAACCGGAGACAAAAACACCGCCGGAGGCGCCGGTGCCGCCGCTTGCTTTTCTTCCTCTTTTTTTACCGGACACCCGGTCAGACATACTGACAGCGCCACCGCCAGAATTAACCTCACAACATTCATTGGATCTCCCTTCGATAAAGTTTTTTGTACCAAAGCCTACCTCGCCCCTTCCCTCCCCCATATTTCCGACAACTCGCCGGTTTTTTTCTTCAGCTCATAAA
The DNA here is from genome assembly GCA_016183175.1 of Deltaproteobacteria bacterium. Classification (NCBI taxonomy): domain Bacteria; kingdom Pseudomonadati; phylum Myxococcota; class Myxococcia; species Deltaproteobacteria bacterium. Next base: position 36,037 of record JACPFC010000002.1, on the reverse strand, counting down.
CAGCCACATTGTAATTATAAACCGCCTCGTAGTGCCTCCCCTGAAAGAGAAGATAGGACTGAAGCGCGTCCAGATAATCTTTTCGCTCCCCGATGCCGATATCCAGATTGCTCTTGGTCAAAAAAACCATCTGACGCGCCACTTTTTTTTCCTCTTCGGACTTTACCATCAAATTTCTGGCCTCCCTGATTTCCAGATACGACTCCTTGAGGTCAAGCTCCAAACCGTGAACGGCGGCCCTTTTCTGGTAGATGGTCTTCAGGAGATCCGCCTTGGCCTGTTTGATTTTCGCATTTGTCTTTACGTAATCGAATTCCCCCTTCAGTTGCAAGCCGATTCCGGCCTTGGTGAAATTAAACGGGTTGGTGAATGTCGTCTGATCCTCCCCTATCACCCCCGGCGCCCGGCCGATGTCAAAAAAACCGCCGACCCCCAGATTCGGCGTCCGGTCAAGTTTGGCCAGCTTCAACTGCTTTTCTTTCGCCGCAATTCCTTTGTCGAGCAGTTGATATTCGGCCCGATTGTCCCTGAAATCGTCAAGATAACCCTCAAACGGTCTTATGTTGTACGGAACAGGGGTCAGCGCCCCAGCCCTGATGTCCAGATCGACATCGTCTTCAAACCCCGTCTGGATTTTGAGCGCCGCCAGCCCCAGCGCAAGCTTCTTTTCCCCCTCCTCCACCTTTCTCTGCACCTCAAAGAGGGCAACCCTCATTTTCAGAATGCCCAGTTGATCGATGATTTTCTCCTTTTCCAGCTCGTCGATCTTCCCCTGAATGGCGTCCTGCGCCTCCTTGGCCAGCCCCAAAAGTTCGCGCGCCAGAAGGATCCCCTCGTAAATCTGATAGATCTTGAGGATCACGTCGTCGGTGGTCTTTTGCCTCTGAAACCAGGATGAATCGATTCCCAGCTGGGCCAGATCCTGGGCGGTGTGAATTTTGCCGAATGTCGTGAGGGGAGTTCCAACCTCCATTTTGAAATTGTTGAAGACCGTGATGTCGCCGCCAAAAAAACTATCCGCCGCGTTGTCAACATCCCTCGGGACCGGTGCGATGCGGTGTTCGTATTTGATTACAGGGATGCCGCGCGGCCGGGCCTCCTTCAGCTTGTTTTCCGACAGGACGATATCGTACCCTGCGGCGAGAATCTGGTCGTTGTTTTTAAGGGCAAGCCGGACGCATTCATCAAAGCTTAAGCGATAGCGGTCGGTTGCAAGGGCGAGGGGGGACAAGAGAAGCGTTTCAAAGGCCAGAAGAAAAATTAAAAAAAAATATTTCATCCGATCGCCCCCTCCCCCTGCCCCCTCCCTCGAGGGGAGGGGGGACGGGGGGAGGGTGAAACTATAAGCCCATTTGTTTTCGAATGCGAAGCCGCAACGCATTCAACTTGATGAACCCCTCCGCATCGGCCTGACGGTAAATGGTCTCTTTTTCAAACGTGGCCAGCTCCGGGTTGTAGAGCGACTTCACCGCCTTTCGCCCCAAAACCGAAACATTTCCCTTGTAAAGTTTCAGTTTTACCGTTCCCGATACATGGACCTGTGACTCGTCGATCATTTTTTGAAGCATTTCCCTCTCCGGCGCGAACCAGAAGCCATAATAGACAAGCTCGGCATATTTGGGAATGATGCTGTCCCTCAAATGGAGAACCTCCCGGTCGAGGGTGATCGATTCGAGCGCCCGGTGCGCGACATGGAGGATTGTCCCACCGGGGGTTTCGTAAACACCCCTGCTTTTCATCCCGACAAACCGGTTCTCCACAAGATCCACGCGCCCCACGCCATTTTGTCCTCCCAGGCGGTTGAGGGAGGCCAGCAATTCTGCCGGAGTCATTTTTTTTCCGTTCACCGCGGTCGGATTCCCTTTTTCATAATCGATCTCCACAACCGTCGGACTGGAAGGCGCTTTTTCGGGCGAGACCGATAGAACAAACATATCCTCCGGAGGCGCAGACCACGGATCCTCCAGAATCCCCCCTTCAAAACTGATGTGAAAGAGATTCCGGTCGGAGCTGTACGGTTTTTTGGGGGTGACCGGCACATCGATGCCGTGCTTTTTGGCGTATTCCACGAGGGCGGCGCGCGAATCGAGACTCCATTCCCTCCAGGGGGCGATGATTTTTATATCCGGTTTGAGGGCGTAATAGGTAAGCTCGAAGCGGACCTGGTCGTTGCCTTTCCCGGTGGCGCCATGGGAGACCGCGGACGCCTTTTCCTTTTCAGCAATTTCGATCTGTTTTTTGGCGATAAGCGGCCGGGCGATGGAGGTGCCCAAAAGATACGACCCTTCATAGACCGCATTGGCCCGGAGCATGGGAAAAACAAAGTCGCGGACAAATTCCTCCTTGAGATTTTCGATGTAAATTCTCGAGGCCCCCGTATCGATCGCCTTCTTTTTCAAGGGTTCCAGTTCCTCTCCTTGACCGATGTCGGCTGAAAAGCAGACAACCTCGCAGGAGTAATTTTCAATCAGCCATTTGACGATGACGGAGGTATCCAACCCGCCAGAATAGGCCAAAACGACTTTGTCGATTTTTTGTTTCATAAAATTTTCTCCAAAAGCGCCATTTGCATCCACATCCTGTTTTCCGCCTGATCGAAAACAGCCGATTGCGGTCCATCCATGACCTCGTCGGTGATTTCCTCCCCCCGGTGCGCGGGGAGGCAGTGAAGAACGATCGCCTTCTTATCGGCGTGGGAAAGAAGGGCGCTATTCACTTGATAGCCTTTAAAAAGACCCTTCTTCGCATCGTTCACCTCCTGCCCCATCGAAAACCATGTATCCGTATTGATGATATGACATCCGTTGACCGCCTCCGCCGGATTTTCGGTGAGACGGATATTTTTGCGCCCTTCGGCCGCCATGAGCAGATTGGCGTCGGGCCAATAACCTTTCGGACAGGCAATCTGCAAAGTAAAATCCAAAACCAGGGCCGCCTCGATCCAGCTGTTGGCGATGTTGTTTCCGTCGCCGACATAGGCGATTTTAAGCTTTTTATATTTCCCCTTCGATTCGACGACCGTCATCAGATCGGTGAGAATCTGGCAGGGATGATGCAGGTCGGTCAGTCCGTTAATCACCGGAACGGAGGCGTTGCCTGCAAGCTCTTCCAGGCGGGACTGCCCATAGGTTCTCATCACGATCCCGTCGAGATAGCGGGAAAGGACCCGCGCCGTATCGGCGATTGTTTCGCCGCGGGCGATCTGGGTCGCCGCGCAATCGAGATAAATTGCCTGACCCCCCAGGCGGATCATCGCCGCCTCAAACGAAACCCGCGTCCGGGTGGAGGCTTTCTCGAAAACGAGTCCGAGGATCTTTCCGGACAGAACTTTGCCGGATTTTTTCGTCTTCTTAAATGGGAGGGCCCGTTTGATGAGCGCCTCAATCTCTTTGGCGCTTAAATCCTGCAATGTAAGAAGGTCTTTTTTCATGTTGATAAATCCCCCCAGCCCCCCTTTGCCAAAGGGGGGGGAAGGGGGGATTTTCTTCAGATGCCCGCCAATACTCGATCCAAAATCCTTATCGCCCGATCGACATCCCCCTTGGTGATAATCAACGGCGGGACAAACCGCAGAATTTTTCCCTGAATGGCATTGATCAACAACCCTTCTTCAAGACACTGTCTCACCACTTGAGTCCCCACTTCCCGGTTCAACTCACAACCGATCATTAAGCCCTTCCCCCTCACCTCTTTAATGAGGTCGTACTTCTTTTGCAATTTTTTCAACTGCAAAACAAAATAACCCCCCGTCTCCCGAACCTTTTTCAAAAAAGAATCTTTTGCGATGACGGACAGCGTTTCAAGCGCCGCCCGACAGGCCAGCGGGTTGCCCCCAAAAGTGGAGGCATGCATTCCCGGCCCGACCGAAAGGGCAACCTTTTTTGACGCCAGACAGGCGCCGATGGGAAAGCCGGAACCGAGCGCTTTTGACAACGCCATTAGATCAGGCGCGATCCCCGCGTGCTGAAAGGCAAAAAGCCGTCCTGTCCGCCCCATGCCGACCTGCACCTCATCCAGGATAAGGAGACAATTCTTCTCGTCACAAATTCTTCTCAAGCCCGGCAGATAGTCGTCCGGCGGGATATTCACCCCCCCCTCTCCCTGGATCGGCTCGACCAAAACCGCGCAGGTATTCGGGCCGACGGCATTTTGGACCGCCCCGATATCGCCGAAGGGAACCGCCTTAAAACCGGGAACGAGAGGTCCAAACCCCTCCTGATATTTTTTCTGCATCGTGGCCGAGAGGGCGCCAAGCGTTCGGCCGTGAAATGAATTTTCGGCGACGATGATTTCGTAATGATCCGCCCCAAAATTCCGAATGCCGGTATGCCGGGCAAAGAATTGCAGAAAAAGGCCTGATACATTCCGGACAAAGAAACCAGTTCTTTGGCCAGCTCCGCCTGTTCCTGAATATAAAAAACGTTGGAACAGTGCAGAAGGTGTGACGCCTGATCGGCAAGGGCCTTTCGAATCCGCGGATGCGAATGCCCCAGGGCATCGACGGCCAGTCCGCCGAAAAAATCGAGATACTTTTTCTCGTCGGCATCCCACACCCACGCACCGAAGCCATGGACAAGGGCGACCTTTGTGCGGGCGTAGGTGGGCAATACATATCTGTCGAGAAGAGAGATGTTATCCGTGTTATTGCGGTGGATTCTTTGTTTAAATGAAACCACTTTTTTAAAACCCAAATGTCAAAGTTCAAATGTCAAAGGAATGTCAAATGTCAAATTTCAAAATTTGTCATTGTTGTTTGTTTTTTCATTTGAAATTTGAAATTTACTCCTTGCGGATAAGTGTCCCCACCCCTTTGTCCGTAAAAATCTCCAGCAGGAGCGCATGCTGGACCCGGCCGTCGATGATGTGAACCGTATGAACCCCCGCTTGAAGCGCCCGAAGGGCACACTTGAGTTTCGGCACCATGCCGCCATGCGCAACACCGGAGGTAATCAGATTTTCAATATCCTTTTCCGAAAGGTTGGTTAAAAGCCTGTCTTGCTGATCCCTCACCCCCTCGACGTCGGTCATTAAAATCAGTTTTTCCGCATTGAGGGCCCCCGCCACCGATTCAGCCACATAGTCGGCATTGATATTGAGCGATTCACCGATGTCGGACACGCCAACCGGCGCAATGACCGGAATGAAAAGACTGTCTTCCAGCTTGGTGAGCACTTCGGGATTGATCTTTTTCACGATGCCGACCTGTCCCATGTCGATCAACTCGGAGGTCCGCCGGGTCTTTTTGACCTTTTGCGGATCCATCTTCACCGCCTGGATCAGCCGGCCGTCCTTTCCGGAAAAACCGATCGCCTGCCCGCCGTTGTGGTTGATCCACCCGACAATTTCCTTGTTGACCTTGCCGACCAGCACCATTTCCACCACATCCATGGTCGGGGCATCGGTGATCCGCACCCCTTCGTGAAACTTCGATTCGATGCCCATCCGCTTGAGCACCTCCTCGATCTGCGGCCCGCCGCCATGGACGATGACCGGATGGAGGCCGATCAGCTTGAAGAGGATCACATCCCGCGTGAAGCTCCTTTTGAGATTTTCGTCCTCCATGGCGTGCCCGCCGTACTTCACCACGATCCGCTTCTCCCGGAATTTCTGGATGTACGGGAGCGCCTCCATGAGAATTTTTGCCTTGTTGATCAAGTCTTCCATAAAAAATAGGTCTATAGGTCGTATAGGACCTATAAAATGTATCTACTCAAATCCTGATCCTTCACAATCGGCTCGAGGCATTTCTTCACATAGGCCCCGTCGACCTTGAACGGTTTTCCCGACCGCTCGGGGGCCAGAAACGAAATTTCATCGAGCACCTTTTCCATGATGGTGTGCAGACGCCGCGCCCCGATATTTTCCATCTGCTCATTCACCCGGGCCGCGTACGAGGCGATCTCCTCGAGGGCCTCGTCCGAAATGACCAGATCGATCTTTTCCGTCTTCATCAGCGCCGTGTACTGCCGGGTCAGCGAATTGGTCGGCTCCTTGAGAATCCGCAAAAAATCGCCCTTGGTAAGCGACTTCAATTCCACCCGGATGGGAAAACGCCCCTGCAATTCGGGAATCAGATCCGACGGCTTGGAGACATGAAACGCCCCCGCGGCGACAAACAAAATATGGTCGGTCCGCACCATGCCGTATTTGGTGCTGACATTTGACCCTTCGACAATGGGAAGGATATCTCGCTGAACCCCTTCCCGCGACACCTCCGGCCCGTGCCCCCCCCTCTCGCGCGAGGCGATCTTGTCGATCTCGTCGATAAAGACAATCCCGTTCTGTTCCACTCGCTCGACCGCCTTTTTCACCACCTCTTCCATTTCGACAAGCTTTTGGGCCTCCTCCACTTTCAACATCTCCAGCGCGTCTGGGACTTTGACCCTCCTTCTTTTTCTCCCCCGCGGCATGAACTGCGAAAACATGTCCTTCAAATTCCGGCTGATGTCATCGAGGCTTCCGCCGGCCGAAATCACCTCGACCATCGGCATGCCTCTGGGGCCCGAAAAGTCCAGCTCCACGAAACGGCCGGCAAGCCTTCCCTCCCGGAGCATTTTGCGCATCTTCTCGCGCGTCTCGGCGGTCTCTTTTTCGGCAGAGGCGGTCTGCGGTTCCTCCGGAAGCTCGGCCCCCATTCCCAGAGGACCGGCCATCGGGCGCGGCGCCCTCGGCTTTCGGGGAATGAGGAGATCCAGCAGACGCTCCTCGGCGTTTTCCTCGGCCTTTACCTGAACCTTCGATTCCTCCTCCGCCTTCACCATGTTGACGGAGGTGTCCATCAGCTCGCGGATCATCGATTCGACATCCTTCCCCACATAACCCACCTCGGTGAACTTCGAGGCCTCCACCTTGATAAACGGCGCCTCGGCCAGTTTGGAGAGCCGCCGGGCGATCTCGGTCTTTCCGATGCCGGTGGGGCCGATCATGATGATGTTCTTCGGCGCGATTTCGTCGCGCAGATCCTCCGGCACCTGCTGGCGCCGCCAGCGGTTGCGCATGGCGATGGCCACCGCCCTCTTGGCGTCGTCCTGACCGATGATGTAGCGGTCGAGTTCCGAAACAATCTCGCGCGGAGTGAAATTTTTTATCCCTTCAGACATTTATAACTCCTGAATGGTGATGTTTTCATTCGTGTACACGCAGATCTCCGAGGCGATTTTCATCGCCCGTTCGACAATTTCACGGGCGGAAAGTTTTGTGTTCCGCATCATTGCCCGCGCAGAGGCGAGGGCATAGGCCCCTCCCGATCCGATGGCGGCAATGCCGTCGTCCGGCTCGATGACATCCCCGTTGCCGGAGAGGGTGAAAAGATGATCCCTGTCGGCCACGATCAAAAGGGCCTCCAGACGGCGCAGAATCCGGTCGGTCCGCCAGTCTTTCGCCAGTTCCACCGCCGCCCGGGTGATGTTGCCCGAAAACTCGGAGAGTTTCGACTCGAATTTTTCAAACAGCGTGAAGGCGTCGGCCGCCGAACCGGCAAAGCCGGCCAGCACCTTCCCGTCCTGCAGGGTTCTCACCTTGTTGGCCTTGGCCTTGAGAATCGTCTGCCCGACGCTCACCTGTCCGTCGCCCGCGATAGCGACCCTGTTGTCCTTCTTTACCGCGATGATTGTGGTGGAATGAATCATAAAATCTCCTTTATGCCTTCGGATGCGCTTTATCGTAAACCTTCATCAACTGGTCCAGATTCACATGCGTATATTTCTGCGTCGTCGACAGACTGGCGTGCCCCAAAAGTTCCTGAATCGACCGCAGGTCGGCCCCCGCGTTGAGCAGATGCGTGGCGAATGTATGGCGCAGGACATGCGGCGAAACCGCCTTGTCGAGGCCGCACCTTCGGTTGGCCTCGTCCACCATCCGCTGGACGCTCCGGACGGTGAGACGCCGCCCCCAGCGGTTCAAAAAAAGGGCGCCGGTCGGCTTGTCGGCCTTGAGAACCGTCGGGCGCAATTCCAGATAATGCCGCACACGCTCCACCGCCTTTTTTCCCACCGGGACAATCCGCTCCTTCCCCCCTTTTCCCAGAACACGGACTAAACGATTTTCGAGGTCAAGTCGATCCAAATCGACTCCCACCAGTTCGGAGACCCGGAGGCCGCACGAATAAAGAAGCTCCAGAATCGCCTTGTCGCGCCTTCCTGCAAAATCGTCCTCGGAAGGGGAGTCGAGCATGGCTATGATCTCGTCCACATTCAAGAACCGCGGAAGGCGCTTGGGAATTTTTGGCGAATGGATCGCCCGTGCCGGGTTTTGGTTGATCTTTCCATTTTTCAGCCAGTGTTGAAAAAAAGTCCTTAATGAAGAAAGTTTCCGCGCGACGCTGGCGGGAGAATTTTTCTGGAACAGGATGGACAAATAACTCCGGATCACCAACGGATTAATCCGGTTTATGGCCATCGCCCCCTCTTCGATCAAGTCCGGCTGGCACCCTGTTAGATAAGCCCGAAATTCGGCCAGATCGTGGACGTAGTTTTTCACCGTATGCGGTGAGGCATTTTTTTCGTGCACCAAGGCGGTCTCAAAGGCCGTAATAAGCGGATCGATAGACATGTAGCGCCAGCGAAATCCGCCGAAGTCCCGCAACGCGGGACGAAGGCGGATAACCTGCCGGAAAAATTGAGTAATTACACTGGATCGGCGGGATAAATCAACGGGAAAATGACGTATAATGTTGGAGGGGAGGAACTATTCCGCTGGTTCCAGATTAATCTCTGCGACAACCACGGCAAATTCGATGCCGAAAGGCTCCAGGAGAGTGTTGGACCCCAAATCACCGTACACAATGAGGGTCAAATCACCCTCCCCGAAACTCCCCGAACCTGACACACTCCCAAACGTATTACAGGCATCGGACTCGGGTGTAACCGACCCGGTTGTCATTGACAGATCGACCGTTGCAATGCCGGCGACATCGACCTCGATGGTCCCATCGCATGTGATCTGGCCGTCGCTTAACGTGCAGGTGCCCAGGGAATCCTCGGCCAGTTTGACTTCAATTGGATCGATCGGCGACTCCACCTCATCGGGTACGTCAACGTCAAAATCCGGGATCGACGAATCGACTCCATCAGCGGCCCCTAAAATACACAAGGTCTCGGAATCCGGTTGATAAAAAATAAAATTCCCCTCTACCGGCACCGAGGCGTAATTAACATGATCCCTCCCTGCCGGATCGTTTTCGACCACGAAATCGCTGTCGGCGCAAAGGTAAAAATCAAACGTCCCCTCTTTGAAAGTATAAGAAACCTGGTCTGCCGAGGTCACACCAGCGCATTTATTTTCCGCAATCCCCCGGGTATAGCCGTCGAGTTCAACGCGCACGGTGCCCATTTTTGGCTCATCGTAAACAATCAAAAGATAGGCCTTGTGCGGATCGTCCTCCTTATCGATGGCGACAGAGGGGCTATAGGTCAAACTGATCAGCATCTTCCCCGACGTTGAATCGGCGATCGTACCGGAGGAGGCGCTTTCAGAGGAGCTTACCGATATATCTTCCAGGATTGCCTGCGAGCTGGCTGACTCCGGGGTGATCGCCTCACCGTTGATGCTCACTTGGGCAATCTGAAAATATTTGTAATCCTCCACCCATTCCAGCCCCATCCAGGCAATGTGGCTCCCCTCATCGGCCGTCAGGGCAATTGTTTTTGTCGCCGACCCGTAAAGCTCGGCGTAAAAAGGAGAGGCGACCAGCTTTTTGGTAAATTGGCTGTCCCCCCCGCATGTTGACAATAAAAAGGGAAAGGAAACAAATACGAGTAATTTCAGATAGTTAGTATTTTTCTGTCTGGTGTTTGCCATGGCCGCCTCTCATAGCTTATTTATCGGCGGAATTCCTGAAATGTTGCGTGTTTTTTTTCAATCCAAGCCGCGGTGCGTTAAAAAAATTTGATTTCTTCCCACGACCTGTTATTTTCACCCTCTATGCCAAACTACGATCTCACGCAAGAACAGGAAATGCTCCGGAAAACCATCCGCGATTTTGCGGAAAAGGAAATCAAGCCGGTTCGCCAACAACTGGATGAAAAGGAGGAATTCTCCTACGACCTCACGAAAAAAATGGGGGAACTTGGTCTTTTTGGAATGACCATTTCCCCCAACTACGGCGGCGGCGGGATGGAGACCCTTTCTTATGTCATCGCGGTTGAAGAACTGGCCCGCGTCGATGGCTGTCAGGCGGCTACGGTTGCGGCGGAGAATTCGCTCGGCATCGGGCCGATCTACAATTACGGAAACGAGGAGCAAAAGAAAAAATATCTCCCCGATCTCTGCTCCGGAAAAAAACTCTGGGGCTTTGGACTGACCGAGGCCGATGCCGGATCGGACGCCGGCAATTCCAAAACGCGGGCGGAATTGAAAAACGGCAAATGGGTCATCAACGGCTCAAAAATTTTCATCACCAACTCGGCAACCAAAATCACCGCGGGCGTTACCGTGCAGGCATTTACCGGTGTGAAAGGGGAAGGAAAAAAGGAAATCAGCTGTATTATAGTGGAACAGGGAACCCCCGGCTTTACCGCCAGGGAAATGCACAAAAAAATGACCTGGCGCTCCTCGAATACGGGCGAACTTTATTTTGACAACGTCACCGTTCCCGAATCCAATCTGCTGGGTAAAAAGGGAGGTGGCTTCCAGCAAATGCTGGCCACCCTCGACTCTGGTCGTCTTGGAATTGCGGCGATGGGTTTGGGAGGCTCCCAAGGGGCATTTGAGGCGGCGCTGGAATATTCAAAACAACGAAAGGCCTTTGGTCAGCCGATTTCAAAATTCCAGGTCAACGCCTTCAAGCTGGCCGATTGCGCCATGGAGATTGAGGCGGCGCGAAACCTCCTCTACAAGGCCTGCTGGCTTAAAGACCAGGGACGGCCGTTCGGCAAGGAGGCGGCAATGGCAAAACTTTATTGTTCCGAAGTTTTTTACCGCGTGGCCAACCATTGTGTTCAACTCCATGGTGGATATGGCCTCATGGAAGAATATCCGGCGGCCAAATTTTACCGGGACCAGAAACTGCTCGAGATCGGTGAAGGGACTTCCGAAATCCAGCGGATTGTGATATCAAGGTATTTGGGATGTTAAACACCGCAGGACAAACGATACCTCAAGATTTGCTTGATGAACTGACCGAGGTCTATCGGCAGGCGGATGAAATATGCGCCCAAAATCCGAATGCCGATCGGGAAATGATCGTACAAATTCTGCGCTGTCTCAAACATCCGCCGGATGTTAATCTTGGCTATGCCCTATTTCGAACAGGAAAAATTTCACCTTACCCCGACAGAGAGAAAGTTTCTTGAAACCCTGCTAAAGGATAAGGTTTCTTTTATGATCGTGGGGATGTCCGCCGCCATTTTGCAGGGAACCCCGTCGGTAACAAAGGACATCGATTTGTGGTTCAAGAAACTCGATGACCCCAATATAATGAAAGCCGCTCAAAAAGCCGGCGGCGCCTATGTTCCCACCATTCCCACAATCATGAACCCTCCCCAATTTGCCGGAGCAGGGTTGGATGTTTTTGATATCGTCACAAACGCGAGTGGGCTTGTTTCTTTTGACGAAGAATATAAAAATACCAAAACGGTTTTGATCGACAGCTTGCTATTGAGAGTCCTTCCACTTGAACGGGTTCTGGCCAGTAAAAAATCAGCCAATCGTCCCAAGGATCAGGCGGTCTTTTATGTTTTGGAACAGACTCTGCTGGCCCTTCAGAAAAAAAAATCAGCCCCTTGACGTACCGCAAACTGAAATTATAAAAATAATTGCCATGCCTATCTACGAATACCATTGCAAGTCATGCGGAAAAAATCTGGAAATCGTGCAGAAGATCTCCGAGACCCCCAAAAAGAAATGCCCTGAGTGCGGGGGAAAGTTGGAAAAGTTGATGTCGGCCACTTCGTTCGCGCTAAAAGGAACCGGGTGGTATAAAACCGACTATGCCCCCAAACCGGCCAAAAAAGAAGAGAAGAAGGAAGAAAAGAAAGAGGAAAAAAAGCCGGCCGCCTCAGAAAAAACATCCTTAAAGCCATCCGGCGAAACAGCCGCGAAGCCGTCCGGCGGTTCCGGATCTGCGGCTTCTGCCGCCGCTAAATCTTGATAAAATTCGGAGTGGATTCCACTCGCTTCATCCAGTTGACGATCGCGGGATACGCCGACAGGTCAAGTGCCCCCTCTTGGGCGACACAAATCTGCCCGTAGCAGGCAATATCGGCAAGAGTGTATGAACCGGCCAGATAGTCGTTTTTGGCGAGATGGCCGTTGAGAACGGCCAAATTTCCACCCGCCGATTTTCGCGTCCGCGACAGTTCGTCCTGATTAACCTTTTCTTTCGGCATAAACCGGGTCAAAAATCGCGCGGCGCCAATGTATCGGGAAAGCTTGCAGGCCTCAAACATCATCCATTCAAGCATTTTTCCCAATGTCTGCAGATCCTGCGGAATGAGATTGTTCGGCGCGAACTTTCGGCCCAGATAAAGAAGAATTGAATTCGATTCCCAAATCGCGTAATCGCCGTCGACCAGCGTGGGCACCTGTCCGTTCGGGTTGAGCTTGAGAAACCACTCCTTCTTCTGCTCTCCCCCTTTAAGATCCACCTGCCTGACTTCGTGATCGACCTGCAACTGGGACAAGGCCAGTTTAACCTTGTAGCTGTTTTGGGAAAGGAGATTATCGTAGAGGATAATTTTGGACATATTAATGTTTGAAATGCCGCATCCCGGTAAAGACCATGGCGAGGCCATGCTCATCCGCCGCCTTGACAACCTCATCATCGCGGACCGAACCGCCCGGCTGGAGGATAGCCGTGATCTTATTCTTTGCCGCCTCGTCAATGCCGTCGCGGAACGGAAAAAAAGCGTCTGAGGCCAGGACCGATCCTTTGAGCGATTTGTTTGCCTTCATCACGGCAATTTTCACCGAATCGACCCGGCTCATCTGCCCGGCACCGATTCCCAGAGTCTGCCCCCCCCTTGTAAAAACAATGGCGTTGGACTTCACATGCTTCACCACCTTCCAGGCAAAATCGAGCTCAACGTATTCCTCGCCGGTCGGTTTTCTTTTCGTCGGAACCGAACACTTTTTCAGATCGGCACTGCCGCGATCTTTTTCCTGCACCAGAAGACCCCCTCCCACCCGCTTATAGTCAAACTCGGCTCCCCTCCCGTTCCCAAAGGTATCGAGAACCATCAAACGAATGTTTTTTTTCGCCTCCAGCAGTTTAAAGGCATCCTCCTCAAAACCGGGGGCGATCACACACTCAAAGAATGTCTCGGAGATCGATTGCGCCGCTTTGGCGTCGATCCGGCGGTTCATCCCGATAATTCCCCCAAAACTGGATGCCGGGTCGCATTCCCTGGCCCGGACAAACGCATCGCGAAGGTCCTTCCCCACGGCAACGCCGCAGGGATTCGTGTGTTTGACGATCACGCAGGCGGGATCTTCAAATTCACGCACACACTCCAGCGCCGCCTCAAGATCGATGATGTTGTTGAACGAAAGCTCTTTCCCGTGCAGTTGCCGCGCGCGGGATATCACCCCGTCCCGGGGCGGGAGTTCGCGGTAATAGGCCGCCTTCTGATGCGGGTTTTCGCCATAACGGAGCCCCTGGAGCCTTTCAAACTGCAGGCTTAAATTCTGTGGAAAAACATCCCCGGCCTCGGCATTAAGCCTTCGGCTTAAATAATTGCTGACCGCCCCATCGTAGCGGGCCATGGTCTGGAAAACCTTGACCGCCAACTCAAAATTTGTCTTTTCACTGATAACCCCGCGACCGGTCTTCAACTCCTCCGCAAGTCGCGGGTAATCTTCCGGATCGACCACGACCGTGACATCCCGGTGATTTTTTGCGGCGGCGCGAAGCATGGTGGGCCCGCCGATATCGATGTTTTCCACCGCCTCATCGAGGGTGCATCCCTCTTTGGCGGCCGTCTTTTCAAAGGCATAGAGATTGACCACCACCAGATCGATGGGAAGAATCCCCAGCGCCTCCATCTCGCTTTGATGTTTGGGGTTGCTACGGATGCTTAAGATTCCTCCTTCGATCTTGGGATGAATGGTCTTGAGCCGCCCGTCCATCACCTCCGGCGAGCCGGTGTAGGCGGCGACATCCGTCGTTTTGATTCCATGTTCCCGCAAAAGTTTGGCTGTCCCTCCGGTGGAGAGGATTTCAATCCCGAAGGCTGAAAGAGTTTTGCAGAATTCGACCAGGCCTGTTTTGTCGGTCACGCTGACAATGGCGCGCTGGATTTTGGACATATTTTGGACATATTATGGTTTGGCGCTAAACAATCCGATGAGCGACTTCAGATCATCATCCGTCATGCTCACCCCCGCCCCGAAAAACCAGTCGGGGTCCTGCTCTTTGCTGATAAAATCATCCAGCCCACCAAGCAGGTAAAAACTTTTTGTGAGATTGACCGTCCCCATCCCCTTCAAATGGGGCCGTTCTCCCCGCTTTGTCTCGAAATCGAAAGCTTCGAGTTTGACCCCCACCGGCCCGTAGTCGTAGTCGACGCCGACGCCGCCGCTCGATTCGATCAACCCGCCGCGGAAGGTAAAGCCGTAATATTTTTTCGCCAGCTGGGCGGAAAAACGGAATTTGTCGAACTCGGTCTTGTTGACCTCCTCGGTGACCGTTGTCGTCACGCCGCCGGAGGTGATGGTGGACTCTTTGATCGTCCGTGTCGAATCGGGCGCCGGGTCGTCCACAAATTCAAGCAGGAAATATTTGTCCGGCTTGGGTTTCAACGCCAGCGAGACGTAATGCTTGAAATCCTGGGTTTCACCCAGATACTCGGTATGGTATCCGACGTCCACGCTTAATTTGTTGGCCCCCCCCAAAAGGCCGTTCAGATTGTCGAGCGACTCGTTCAACTTTTCGACCGTTTCGTCGTCGTGGATGAGTCTGCCGATGGTCCCCTCCCCCCGGTTGATTTTATCCGTGGCGACATGGATGTTGTCGAGGGTTGCGTCCACGTTTCCCATATTGCGCGCCACGAGGGCGTTCAAATTTTCCGAAACCGCCTTCATGTTGGCGATGATGGCGTTCAAGTTTCCTTCGTTTTGGGTGGACAGGCGGCTCAATGAATCGGTGATCTTTTCGATATTTTGAAGGCTTCGGGCAAATGACGAATCTTCGCCGGCCATGAGTGTTCTCATCGTGGCGGTGATCGCCTTCACATCGGCGGCAATGTCGGATAGCTGGCCGGTCAGCGAACTGATATCCCCCTGAAAGCTCACCTTACCGACAGTATCCTTCGACTTCAAAGTCTCCCTGATTTCCCCCGGCTGGTAGAGATCGATGTATGTATCCCCCAAAAACCCGATGGTGCGGATGCGCACCTCCACATCTTTGGACACCCTCACCCCCCGCTGGATGGCAAGAGAAAGCTGTGCCTTGTTTCCATTCAGCAGTTCGACATCGTTCAAAAAACCGACCGGCACCCCCGCGATCTGGACCGGCGTTTTTTTGGTGAGGCCGGTCGCCTCGTCGACAACCGCGTAAATGATGTACGACCCGCCTGGGAAAAGCGAGGTTTTGCTCAACCGGATGGTGATGTAGCCGAGAATAAAAATAACGATCAGGGCGAATAAACCGGCTTTTCGTTGGGGGGTCAGTTCAAAAGACATGGAGTTTGTCCCTTACCGAATTTTGACATCAATGACAACAAACTTAATCCCCTACATCTCCTCCCCCGTCGCTTTTCCTTCAAGAAATTGTTTCACGAAAGGATGTTTCGATTTCTCGAACGCCTCCTTTGTTCCTTCAACCAGAATAACCCCTTCGTGGATCATAGCGATTTTGTCGGCGATCCGGAAGCTCGCCTCGATGTCGTGGCTGATGACCACCGAGGTGATCCCCAACTGCTTTTGCGTGTTGATGATCAGCTGATCGATGGCGTCGGTCATGATAGGGTCCAGGCCGGTGGTCGGCTCGTCGTAGAGGAGAATTTGCGGAAGAAGCGCGATGGCGCGGGCAAGCCCCACCCTCTTTCTCATCCCGCCGGAAAGCTCGGAGGGCATTTTGTCATCGATGTTTTTGAGGCCGACCAGGCTTAAGACCTCGTGCACCCGGTTGTGCACCTGGTGGGCGGTCATTTGGGTATGTTCTCTCAACGGAAAGGCCACGTTGTCGAAGACATTCAGCGAGTCGAACAGGGCGGCGTTTTGAAAGAGCATCCCAAATTTTTTCCGGAACTCCTTCAACGCGTAGTCATCCAGCCGGGCAAGGTCGGTTCCATAAATAACCACATGTCCCTTGTCGGGGCGCAACAGGCCGATGATGTGTTTCAAGAGGACGCTTTTCCCCTCGCCGCTTCGCCCCAGAATAACGGTGATTTTTCCATCGGGAATCGTCAGATTGAGGCCGTTTAAGACCTTGTTGGCGCCGAATGATTTGTGGATATTCTTGAGTTCAATCATGTTTCCTGCTTCATGTTTCCTGCCTCATTTTTCAATCAGCTCCAAAATCCATTGGGTCAGGAAATAATCGACAACCAGGATTGTCACCGATGAAACAACAACCGCCCTTGTTGTGGCCCGGCCGACCCCTGCCGCCCCTCCTTTGGCCTTGTAGCCCTGATAACAACTGATCAACGCCAGAAGAAAACCAAACACCGCCGCCTTAAAGAGGCCGCCGAAGAGGTCCTCGTTGTCCACATAGTATTCCGCCCGCGAGACAAAAGGCCCCTCGGGGATCCCCAAAAGCCCGACTCCCACCATGTAAGCCCCCATGAAGCCGACAAAATTAAAAAGCCCGGTAAGGAGCGGGACCATGACGGTCGCGCCGACAATCCGCGGAATGACCAGATAGTGAAACGGATTGACCGCCATCGACTCGAGGGCATCGATCTGCTCGGTCACCCGCATGGTTCCCAGTTCCGCCGCCATCGCCGACCCGACCCGGGCGGTCACCATCAGCGCCGCAAAGACCGGCGCAATCTCGCGGGTGAGCGAAAGGCCGACGGTGGAGCCAACCAGCGTCTCGGCATTAAAGAGGCGAAAGGCGTAGCCGGTTTGAAGGGCGAAAACGGCGCCGGTAAAAAGGCTGACGAGCAGGATAATAGGGGTCGAATCGACGCCGATGACGTTCATCTGGTCGATCAGATTTTTCCAGCGAAAAGGTTTTTGGCCGATCCAGCGGAAAAAAGTGGCGCCGAATTTGGAGAGGGCGCCCAGTTCCTCGATAGTATGGATGGCAATGGAATTGAGTCTGATAAAAAAAGGCATTTACATCCCCAAATACACCCTCGGCACGCGCGACGAGATGCCGCAAAAAATCTCGTAAGAAATCGTATCGGCCCATTGGGCCAAATCGCAGGCCCGGATCTGCTCGGCCCCCTGCAAACCGATGAGCACCGCTTCGTCTCCGAGGGTGGCGCCGGGGACATCGGTGACATCGACCATCGTCAAATCCATGCAGACCCGGCCGACAACGGGAGCCCTCTTGCCGCGGACGAGAACGGAAGCCTTATTTGAAACCAGGCGCGGGTAGCCATCGGCGTATCCAATGGGCAAAGTAGCAATGAGGCTCTCCCGTTTCGTGACAAAAGTGCCGCCGTAGCTGATGGGAGAACCGGGACCGAAGCGTTTCAGGCTGATCACCCGTGATTTGAGCATTAGGACCGGCTTAAGATTGATTTTAGTCCTGTGTCGTTCGTGCGGATAGGCCCCATAGAGGATGATTCCCGGCCGGACCATTTCGAAGCCGTTTAATCTTTCGTCGATAATCGCGGCTGAATTGGCGATGTGAAAGATCGGGGCGTTAACCCCTTTTTCACTTAAAATTCTTTTGAGTTCGCAAAAAATGGTGAACTGTCTCTCGGAAGGCTCCGGCTCCGTTTCGTCCGCCCGGGCGAGATGCGTGAGAACACCCTCCACCTTCAGGAGGGGATTGGCTTTCAAAATAGAAACAAGCATTTCAATTTCGGATGGAAAAATACCGAGCCGACCCATGCCGGTATCAAGCTTGATATGGGCCTGACATTCCCGGTTGGTTTCCTTCAGATAGACGGCAAACCGGCGCACTTCATCCAGCTGATGGAGAACGGGACGCAGGCGATGCCGGAGAAATTCGTCCGGGGAGGAGGTCAGCAACCCCCCCAAAACAAAAATATTGGCGCGACTGCCGCCGCCTCGAAGCTCGATCCCCTCTTCCACCGTCGCCACGCCGAAGTCGTGTATACCGCATCCTTCGAGTGCACGGGTGCAAAAAAGGGCCCCATGGCCATAGGCGTTGGCCTTGACGATGGCCATAATGGATCGTTCTTTGGGGACTCGCTTCCGGATTTCCCGCGCATTATGACGGAGGGCGTTGAGGTCGATTTCGGCGGTTGTGGGACGATATTGGATCGGCATTACTTTGTATGTTTTATTCTGCGACGTAACACCACGTGTCGCATGCCATTCAGACACCAAGGCCTCGCAGAATTACACAGAATACTTGCTTTTATACGGAAATTCCTCGTATCTTACAACAGTTAATACACCTTATGATCCCCGACCGCGTCCAATTTGTGGGTCATTCGTGCTTATGGGTGACGCTTGATGGCCGGCATTTTCTGGTTGATGCCAACTTTTCGAGCCGGATTCTGGGTCTCTTTAAAAGACGCGCCCTTTTGGGCATCGATCTCGACAATCTGCCGGATGTTTCCGCCCTGCTCGTCACTCATGCCCACTATGACCATCTCGACATTTTTTCGTACAAATATTTTTCGCAGGACAAAAAGATCATCGTGCCGAAGGGAATCGGCGGTCTGGTAAAACGTTATATTCACAACCCGATTGCCGAACTCAAGGAATGGGAAACGGGTGACGCAACTTCAATTAAAATAACCGCCGTTCCTGCCAAACATTACGGCTTCCGCCTCTCGGGCCTTCGTTACACCAAATGCCTCGGATTTGTCCTGGAGGGTTCACAACATACCGTCTATCTGGCCGGTGACACCGCCTACGGTCCGCATTTTAAAGAAATCGGCGACAAATTCGCCATCGACATCGCCTGTCTTCCCATCGGATCTTTTCGTCCCGCCCGGTTCATGAAAAAACAGCATCTCAACCCCGAGGAGGCCCTGCGCGCGTTTGAAGATCTAAAGGCCAAAAAGATGATTCCGATCCACTGGGGGAGTTTTCGCCTCGCCATGGAAAAGGTGAATGAGCCGGTTGAATGGCTGAAAAAGTCGATTGCGGGAAAACCGGTTGCGGAATCGGTTGCCATTCTACAAACCGGCGAATCGTTTGATTTTTAATCGACAAATGGATTTTTGATAATTATATCCTCCCCCCTCTGCGGCCCGAGGGAGAGCATGATGACCGGAATTTCAAGAAAATCCTCAATCCGCCTGATATAATCACGGACATTTTTGGGAAGGTCTTTTGTTTTTTTTACGCGGCTCAATGTCTCCGGCCATCCTTTGGCCTCTTTATAGACCGGTTCACAACCGTTCAAAATTTCGAGATTCGCCGGAAGATCGCTGATGGTTTTGTCGCCATATTTGTAGGCGACGGCATATTTGATCGTTTCAAACCCGGAGAGGACATCGAGTTTGGTGAGGACAAGGCCTGTCAGGCCGTTGACGCGAACCGCATGCTTCAAGACAACGAGGTCGAGCCAGCCGCACCGGCGGGGACGGCCGGTTGTCGATCCAAACTCCCCCCCCTTTTCGCGAAGCCGCTCCCCCACTTTATCTTCGAGTTCGGTCGGAAACGGCCCCGATCCGACGCGCGTCGTATAGGCCTTCGAAATACCAACAACGGCATTGATGGCCGTCGGCCCAACTCCGGCTCCACTGCACGCACCGCCGGCAACCGTGTTGGACGAGGTGACAAACGGATAGGTCCCGTGATCGACATCGAGGCTCGTTCCCTGAGCCCCCTCAAACAGGATGCTCTTTCCCTTCTTGATGAGCCCATTGACCAGAAGCGACGTATTGGTCACATACTTTTTCAGGCGGCCGTACATATCGAGGTAGGAATCGACTATTTTTTCAATATCAAACGGCTCTGTTGCAAACATTTTCACAAACCGTTCGTTCCGGCGGGACAAGACCGTGTTAAGCTTTTCATGAAACGCCGCAGGCCAATCGAGATCGCAGAAGCGGATTCCCTTTCGGGCCATTTTGTCTTCGTAGCACGGACCGATCCCGCGGCCGGTTGTACCGATCTTGCCGGCGCCCGCGCGCTCCTCACGGAGCTGATCAAGCTTTTTATGGTACGGCATGATCAGATGGGCTTCATCGCTCACGCTCAACTGGGCGTCGTCCTTGAAAAAGCCCCTTTTCTTGATTGATTCGATTTCTTCGAGAAGGACTTCGGGATCGACAACCACACCGTTTCCGATGACACATTTCACCTTGGAATGGAGAATGCCGGAAGGAACCAGATGGAGAATCGTCGTCTCGCCTTTGACAACCAGCGTGTGGCCGGCGTTGTTCCCCCCCTGGAACCGGACCACCGCATCGGCGTGTTCGGTGAAGATATCGACAATCTTCCCCTTTCCCTCATCGCCCCACTGGGCGCCGACGATGACGACGTTTGGCATGATTTCTAGAGGACTACCTGCTGTACCGATATGATATCCGGCAATTTTTTGAGCTCCGCCAGAACCTTATCGCTGACATCCCCTTCAACATTATAAAAGGCGGTGGCCTTCCCCGTTTTGCTGTCGAGCCCCAGTTGCATCCGCGAGATGTTGATTTTGTTTTTGGCGAGGCAAGTGCCGACATTCCCCACAACCCCCGGTTTGTCCTGATTGAGAATCACCAGGATTTTTCCCTCCGGCACCGCCTCGAGATAATAATTGTCCACCCGGACAATCCGGGGATGGTTTTTGCCGAAGATCGTGCCGGCAACCACCGTCTGTTTGTCCTTGAATTTGAGAGTAACGGTGATAAGAGAGGCAAAATTCTCGTGATCGGATATCTTCGACTCGGTGAGTTTGATCCCCCGCTCTTTGGCGATATACGGCGCATTCACCGCATTGACCGACTCATCCTCCAGAATTGGCTCCAAAAGCCCCCTCAAAACGGAAACGGTGATGGGGGGGGTGGGGAGTTTGGTGATTTCACCGGCAAACTCAATCACCACCTCGTTTGGCGCCACGACCGCCATTTGCCCCTGAAGTTTTCCGATCTTTTCAGCAAGCTGGAGATAGGGCTGGAGGAGTTTCATGATTTCTCCCGAAACCGAAGGGACATTGACCGCATTCTCGATAGTGCCATTGACGAGGTAGGCGACAATCTGATGAGCAACATCGAGCGCCACATTCTCCTGCGCCTCTTCGGTGGCCGCCCCGAGATGCGGCGTGCAGATGACCTGTTCCAGCTTTAATAAAGGATTGTTCGGATCAACCGGTTCCTTCTCGAAAACATCCAGCGCCGCGCCGGCGATGATCTTTTCGTTGATGGCATCGACAAGATCCTTTTCGTTGACGATTCCGCCGCGCGCACAGTTGATGAGGTAAACCCCCCGCTTCATCTTGGCAAAGGCTTTGCTGTTGATCATGTTGGCGGTTTTTTCTGTTTTGGGAACATGAATGGTAATATAGTCGGATGTCTTGAGAAGTTGTTCCAGCTCCACCTTCTTGACCCCTGTTTTTTCAGCCATTTCGTCGGTGAGGAACGGGTCGAAGGCAATCACCTTCATTCTCAACCCCAGCGCCCGATCGGCCACGATTTTTCCGATGTTGCCGCAACCGATTATCCCCAACGTTTTTTGATAAAGCTCGCTCCCCATGAACCTGCTTTTTTCCCACTTGCCGCTTTTCACCGAGGCGGTGGCCAATGGAATCTGGCGGGTCAGCGCGCACATCATCGAAATGGCATGCTCCGCCGTGGTAACCGTGTTTCCGCCGGGGGTGTTTTCGACGATAATCCCTTTTTTGCTGGCCGCCGGCACATCCACATTGTCCACGCCGATTCCGGCGCGGCCGATGACTTTAAGTTTTTCGGCGGCATTGATGATATCCGCTGTCAGTTTGGTTCCACTGCGGATCACAATGGCATCGGCCGTTTTGATGGCGGCCTTGAGCTTGTCCAAGTCTTTGTGAACGGTCGGTTGATAATCGACTTCAATCCCTTTGGCTTCCTTGAGAATCGCCAGACCGGCATCGGAGAGTGAATCGGAAACAAGGACTTTCATGATGCAAATACCTCCATGGCTTTGGCAACGCCCTTCCCTTTTTCAAATTTGTACGCCATTTTGGTCAACGCCATTTCGATGCCGGACCAGACGGTGATCATGTCCATTTCGTCGTAATAGCCGAGATGCCCGATGCGGAAAATTTTTCCCTTCGCCGCATCCTGACCGCCCGCGATCGTCATGTTCAAATCATCGCGGAGAAATTTGACAACCTTGCCGGAATCCATCCCATCGGGGCCATAAATGGCGGTAATGGCATTCGACGGTGCCTCCGGCGCAAATAATTTCAATCCTATCGCCTTTGCCGCTTCGCGAACCATCCGCGCCATTTTGTCGTGACGGGCAAATATTTTCTCCAACCCTTCGGCTTGCATGTTTTTCAGAACAACGCGCAGACCCTGAATGAGTGAAACCGCCGGGGTCCAGGCGGTTGTATTGGCCTCGAGATTTTTCTTTTCGGTTTTGAAACTGAAATAAAATTTCGGCAGATTGCTTTTTTCGACAAAGGCCCATGCCTTTTGACTCACCGCCGCAAAGGCAAGCCCCGGCGGAAGCTGGAGCGCCTTCTGGGATCCGGAAACCAGAACGTCGATTCCCCATTCGTCCATCGGCAGAGAAAAAACACCGACGGCGGTGATTCCATCAACCACCAGAAGGGTTTTGTCGAATTTTTTAACGATCTGGGCGATTTCTTGGATGGGATGCATAACACCGGTTGATGTTTCTGAAGCCTGAATAAACACCGCGCGGTATTCTTTTTCTTTCAATTTTTTTTCAATCTCCGCGGCATTCACCGCATGACCCCACTCCACTTTAATGACATCGTGTGCGATGCCGTAGGCTTTGCAGATCTTCCACCACCGCTCGCCGAATTTTCCGCCGTCCACCACCAGCGCCCGGTCTCCCATAGAAAAGGTGTTGACGATGGAGGCCTCCATCGCGCCGGAACCGCTGGCGGCAAAGATGATGACTTCCTCCTTGGTCTGAAAAAGCCATTTCAACCCCTCGCGAACCTCCGCAATCACCTTTTCGAACGCCGGGGTGCGATGGTGCAAGATTGGCTTGGCCATTTCGGTCAAGACCTCTTCGGGAACGGGAGTGGGACCGGGGGCATAGAGGCGGTATTTCATAACGATTACCTTGTGTTAAAGAGTGGTTATGAGAAAGAGAAAACGCGGAATTTCTAACACATGGAAGGGAGAAGTCAAGCCGCTCAAAACCCGATCGTCGCCTCGCCCATTCCCCAGTTTCCGTCATCCATCAATTGGTAGGATTCATCCGAAATTCCGGTGGCGTTGGCATCGTCAATCGTCAAGGAGTCGATCTCTTCGTCGGAATCGTTGAAAAGTTCCAGGGTAATGGTGTTTTTCATGTCGCCGGCGGGGTTGCCGATCACCAGAAATTCGTCCGGCTGAAAATTATCGACATCACCCCCGGCGAAAAAGTTGAGAGAGGCCGATGGCGATGAAAATAATTCAGTCGCATCAGTTCCATCGTTCATCTCCAGCCGCCAGCCGGTCAGATCGACCGATTCCTCGCGGCCGTTTTGGATTTCGATCCATTCATCCGTCGAACCGACGGTCCCAGTGCCGGGCATGGAATTGAACAAAAAACCGTCGCCGCCGGATGAGTCGTTCCAGTCCTGCCGGGGATCGGTGACCACCTCGGTAAAATGGACATCGCCCGATTCAATGACTTCTGAAATATCGGCTGTTGATTCTTCGTCCGTTGACTCTTCCGATGGTGTGGCAAGAGTTTGACTGACCTCCCCGCTCCCCGGCGACGGAGTTTCATTGACAACAAAATCGACGGCGTTGTTTCCGGTATCGGCGCCCTCGATACGGCCCAGACTTTGTCCCGCGCCGGCCGTTGTCGCCGGGCTCCCCTCATAAAGAGGGTTGCCGTCGAAATCGGATAGGGGCAGATCTTCGCCATAACCGACGACATCCATAATGTCTCCCGAAGGGTCAACGAGTTGAATACTGTCGGGTCCGTTCTGCGGATCGAAATTGTCAATCAGATCGGCATTGTCAACATTGGTCTCGGACGTACTGCCGGTCTTCGAGTCGGCCACGACAAAAAAACCATCCTCTGGAACCGCCGTCTCCGCGGGGAACACAATCTCATCCGTTATTTGGCCATCCGCCCCGTTGACGAGACGAAGCAGATACCCCGACAGATCGCCCCCCGGCGTTCCATACAGTTCGACAAAAACATTTCCATCAGTGTCGGACTCGTCATCGTCATAGTAGATTTCGTTGATAACCAGAGATTCAGGGGAAAATGTTGATGAAACCGATTCGTCCGACGTCCCGGTTGAACCGTCGCCGCCATCGTCCGAACTGTCTCCAGGCTCATCTGAACTGTCCCACCCACTGTCATCCGCATGGAGCGAAAGATCTCTGCCGCACGACGCCATGAGGACAAACAGGCAAAAAATTGCAAGGCCGGCGGATTTCATTCCCTCCTCCACCGGTCGGAAAATCGCCCCTCCGTGAACAGATCGAGCTGGTCCGTTAACGCCTCGATTTTTTCGCGTAACAGAAGCGATTTGGCGCCTCCACTCCCCTTGAAGAGATAATACTTGGCTTGAGCCTCGCGCCGTTCCGAGTAGATTTTGAAGAGATAGTCGCTTAGAGCCAGACGGCTTTTGGAAATATCCCGCGCCTCCTGGCTGGCGGCGAGTGTGGATCGATGAAAGACCACCTCGTCCAACTGCCAGACGGCGCGAAAACGGAGCGTGTCCCCGTTAAAAAGCGTTTCGTCCTGATCGGTTTCGTCGGGGCCGACAGCAACGCCGCTTGTCGAGACCGAGACATTGTCGCTGATGCTGATGCCGGAGGTTTTTCTCAACGCCCGGTCGTAACCGGCATAAAGGGTGGGGAGCCAGGGCGCCGCCTTCATCTTCTTTTTCCATTCCTGAATCTGCCCCAGATCGAGTTTTTCCCTCCTGAAGGCCTCTTGCGCAATTTCCGAAAAGGCCGGCTCACTCTTGCGGATGCGGGCCATTTCGGTTTCGGCCTTTTGGAGGGAATAGGCAAAGGGGGCCGGCGCTATCGTGAATGAGAGAATGAATCCCCAAACCATTAAGAAGGTTCGCATCGCCTGGCCCCCTTTGCCGTGCACTGTCCGATGCACAAATCGCATCGGCGCCGATTTCGGAAAGCAAATTGCGTGCCATTTACGGCAGGGTGTAGGGTTTGGGGTGTAGGGTTTAGGGAAAACAGAGAGTTATACATACGACCCACGATTCACGATCCACGATCCACGAACAAAACCGACCGAAATTCGGACGGTACCGTCCGAAAATCGGACGGTTGGTTTTTGGAGAGGAGCTTCAAATGCGTTTAATTCGCAGATGAAGGAGAAAAAAAGTGGCATGAAATTTGCTTGGAGATCGACTTGGTGCCCCGGTAGCTTCCGCCAAAAAACTTGGCGGACCCGCCACGCAGTGTGGCGGGCAGTGGATAGAGCCTACCTCTGACTAAGGTACGGTCCTAGGTTCGATTCCTAGCCGGGACGCCTGCAAAGGGAGTGGGCTTAAATCAGAGGGCTCCTTTTAATCATATAATTGACTTTTTATGAGGATGCTCTATACTTGGAATTACCTTAGTCAGGGGTGGCTCTTAATGAGCTATCTGAAAAACCCGCGGGCGTCGGCCGGCGGGTTTTTTATTTCGGCCCTATTGCTGTGTTTGATTCATTGCGGCGGATCTTTAAATCTTAAATCAGATCAATCCTATGACTCCTCTCCTTCAATTGACGAACCGGAAACCATCAGCGGTATTTTGACCATCATCGCCATCGACGTCGGCCAAGGGGATGCCACGCTTCTCATCACCCCTTCTGGACAAACTATATTAATAGATGGGGGTGGAATTGAGGACGGGATTGAAGATATCCTCCCCCTCTTTTCCCATCTTGGCGTCACCCATTTGGATTATCTCTTCGTCTCCCACTACGATGCCGACCATATCGGCGGCATTTATGAGGTAGTTGCAGGAAATGACGGAGAATTGGAAACAAAAGACGACATTCTTCCGTCCATCACCTATGACAACAGCGGCACGCCGTCGGATGCGTCGGTCGTCTTTGATCACTACGCAACCGCCGTCGCCTCATCCCGGCAAACCCTCTTGCCGGGGGATGAAATTGATATCGGCGACGGCGTTGTCATTGACTGCCTCATTAATAACGGGGTGACGGCCGACGGCAGATCGCTCCCCGTCGAGGACGATGACAACGGCGCGAGCATGGGGCTTTTAATTACCTACGGAGATTTTCAGTATTTTACGGCAGGTGACTTGCCCGGCGGGGGACAATCCGGAGCCGAAACCACCGTCGATGCCGAAGGCCTTGTCGCCCCGCTTGTCGGCGAAGTGGACCTGCTTCATGTCAATCATCACGGAAGCAAGACGAGCAGTTCAGAATATTTCCTTGAGACACTTCGGCCGACCATCTCGATTATCTCCGTGGGGGATAACAACACCTACGGCCACCCCCATTCCGAAGTCCTCTCCCGGCTGTCTGCGATCGGCACGGAGATCTACCAGACGGAAGCAGGCGCCGGAGGTCTTTTGCCCGAGGCGCATATTATTGACGATTCCATATTCATCTATGTTGAGGCTAATGGAGGTTATACAGTGAACGGAGATCCCTATGAGTCAAAACGCTCTAATTCCAATTGAACGGATTGAAAATCGCCGGCCCTTTTCGTTTGACACTCCAAAGATAGGTTCCTATATTCGCTTCGGCTATGAGAAAGCGAGCCGACGGACTTGCTCCGCGGCGAGCGAGGGGGGTACGGGGGCGCCTGAGGCAAAGCCCCCGATATAATGGCGCGGTAGCCAAGTGGTAAGGCAAAGGTCTGCAAAACCTTTATACGTCGGTTCAATTCCGACCCGCGCCTCATCAAGTGCAGGGTTTAGGGTATAGGGTTTAGGGCATAGGGTCTTTAACATTTTTCCTTCATTCACCATTTTCGTTTTACCCTAAACCCTACGCCCTAAGCCCTAGTCCCTGCCGTTAATGCCCGGGTGGTGGAATTGGTAGACACACAGGACTTAAAATCCTGAGTTCCAGCAATGGGACGTGCCGGTTCGATTCCGGCCCCGGGCACACTCACCTTGCAGATTTGTCCCAACTTCCCGGAAGCGAACCGGCACAGGCGCGGTTCGATGGCGAAGCCCTATCCTGGGACGGCCTAGCCGCAGTACCCGGAGGGGATTCCGGCCCCGGGCAGGCCCCCGACAGCTTTGCTTGAGGTCACTCGTGGCCCTTCAACTTCGTTCAGGACAAGCCTGGGCGTACCTTTGACCCCGATAAAATAAATGGCCCAGGCGCCCCGCATTGTTCGTTCCAACCGGCTCAAGAATTGTGGTACAGTTATGGCGTGCCGTTAAAGCAGAGAAAACGAAATCTGTACGATCCGCAATCGAAGGAGCCCTTCAAACTCAGCCGCTCCAAGCTGGAAAATTTCGTCAAATGCCCCCGTTGTTTTTACCTCGACCGTCGCTTGGGCATTGATCGGCCCTCAATGCCCGGTTTTACCCTTAACACTGCCGTGGACGCTCTCCTGAAAAAAGAGTTCGATATCTACCGGGCCAAAAAAGAACCGCACCCGCTGATGAAGGAACATGGGGTAAAGGCCATTCCGTTTAGCCACCCCGACCTCAATATCTGGCGCGAGAATTTCAAGGGGCTTGAGTATCATCACAAATCCACCAACTTTATCATCTCCGGTGCCATTGACGACGTATGGGTCACGCCCGATAAGAAACTGATCGTCGTCGATTACAAGGCCACCAGCAAGGAGGGAGAAATTACCCTCGATGACGAATGGAAGGAAAGCTACAAGCGGCAGATGGAAATTTATCAATGGATCCTACGCGGCATGGGGTTTGAGGTGCAGGATACCGGGTATTTTGTGTATGCCAACGGCCGGAAGGATCTTCCGACCTTTGACGGCAACCTGGCCTTTTACATGCAGTTGATTCCGTACACGGCGGATTCGTCGTGGGTTGAAAAGGCGGTGAAGGACGCGTGGGCATGCTTGGCATCCAACACGATGCCGGCGTGTCGGGATGAATGCGAGTTTTGTACCTATCGGAAATTGATACATGATCACGAAAATTAGGGCGCTTGGTTTTGTTTTTGGCCTGCTTTTGTTCTGGTATTTTCCGCTTTGGGCCGAGATCGGCAAGCCGGTTTTCACCTACAAGGTGGTTTCCGTCTCGGATGGGGATACGTTTATTGCCACGGACGGGAATGTGTCGTTTCGCGTGCGGATTGCCGCCATGGACGCCACCGAAAAGGGACAGCCCTATTCCAAAATAGCCACCTACCGTTTAAAACAAATTCTCATGGCCGGAAACGTGACCATTAATCCCATAGGCAAAGGGCAGGACCGGTATGGGAGAGTCCTGGGGGCGGTCTTTGTTGGGAAAGAGGATGTGGCGCTTTTGATGATTCAGGAAGGTTTGGCGACCTATTACAGGCCGTCTTGCCGGGATTATCCCGCAGACGGGAACAAATACAATTATGACCCCGCGATTTACGTGGAGGCGGAAAAACAAGCCAGAAAACTCGGAAAAAATATCTGGTCGCAGACCGAAGTGGAGCTACCTTGCCAATACAGGCATAGGCAGTGAAACTATGTGGATTTAATTTAAAATTAACTTTTAAATATAATATTATTTCTTTTACCTCTTAAAAAAGTAAAATAAATAATACCTCTTGACTCAGTTTTCATTTTTTTATAGTAAATCCATCCAAATCCTAGAGGGAGGATCCCATGGAAGACGTTAAACAGAAATTACTAGAATTAGAATCTCAAGTTTCATCTATTAAAGATGCCACCCTTCGAAAAGTGGCTTTTGAAAAATTACTGGATCATACATTTGCCACACTGAGCAGTAAAATGTCACCGACAAAGGTAAAAGTGAAGACAAGACGTGTTAAAGGGAAAAAATCGTCGACTAATCTTTATTATTCGGAATCCATGATTCGTGACGATATTAAAAAAATGAATGTGGGAGGCACCCTTAAAGGGCTTCCCAACTTTAAGGAATGTAAATCAAAAATAGACGGTTACCTCTGGATTTTAGCTTACGGGAAAACCCATAAGATCGACGGATTGAATCTCCATGAAATTGCTTATATTCTAAGCAAAAAATTATTCAGGACAACAAAGTATAGTACCGTTTTTGGTATTCGCAGAAAAGTAAAAGATGGCTTGGTAATCAGGGAACCGGACACCGAAAACTGGTGCATTACTCCTGATGGTGAAACCTATTTAAAAAATCTAAATAAGGAGGAAAAATAAATGGCAAAGGTAACCCTTAATCTTCCAGATGGAACAAAAGCTTATATAGAGGGTAGTATTGAGGAGATAAAAAATATCCTTTCTTTGCATGGACTTAAAAAAGGAGTCCCAACAAATCTAAAAGAAAAATCTCGATCAAACAAAGCAAAAGCAACAGGCCCACGAGGCTGGTTACGCGAGCTTGTCGAGGAGGGTTTTTTCAAACAACCAAAATTTATGAAGAACATGTTGGAAGAATTAAAAAGCCGGAGCCATCATTTAAAACCGGCAGATTTAACCTTATCTCTCAAGTTTTTTTGCCATGAAAAAAAACTGAGAAGACTACCTAAACAAAAAGGGGAAATGCTTCAATGGGTAAATTGGTAAAGCCGTAGACCGCAAATACTAAAGATATTTTGGAGCATGTTTTTTCGAATAAACATGTAGCTTCTCTTTTAAAACACTACCAAGATGCATTGTTGAAATATCAGGAGCAAGACTGGGAAGGCATCGCAAAAACGGGGAAGTTCGTAGAGGCGATTCTAAAGGCCGTTGCAACGCGCGGATGGTTCATACGACGATTCTTTGCACTTATTGATTCCCCGCGCTTGTCGGGTAATCTATGACATCGCGAGCAATATGGGTGCGAGGCATGACCCTGACGAGATAGATACAAATTCAATTGAGGCGATGTGTGGCTACTCTTATCAAGGAACTGAACAGCAAAGCCAATGATTGATGCGACAAAGATACTAGCTGGTTTACCATCGGGATTACGGGATCCGCTCTTGAAAAGTTACCAGGAAATCGGGGCGAATTTCGCTGAACATAGATGGGAGCCATCCGAACTCAATGGCGGCAAATTCTGCGAGGTAGTTTATACGGTTATCGAGGGGAGCATCGCTGAAAAATTTGCTGCAAAGCCATCAAAGCTAAAAGACATGGTGAAAGCCTGCCGTGCTCTCGAGGGTTTGCCAGCAAACCCCAGCCGCGTTGGCGACAGAAGTCTTCGCGTGCTTATTCCACGGGTTCTCCCGGCTCTTTATGAGATAAGAAATAACCGAGGTGTCGGACATGTCGGAGGGGACGTAGACCCAAACTTTCTCGATGCTACCGCAGTGTACGGAATGGCAAGTTGGGTCCTCGCCGAACTGGTACGTATATTTCATCGTGTATCAACGAAGGAAGCACAGGAAGCTGTTGATGCACTCATCGAGCGTAAACTCCCACTAATCTGGGAAGTTGGTGACATGAAACGGGTGCTCGATCCTGCAATGTCAAATAGCGATCAGGTACTC
Source organism: Deltaproteobacteria bacterium (assembly GCA_016183175.1). Classification (NCBI taxonomy): domain Bacteria; kingdom Pseudomonadati; phylum Myxococcota; class Myxococcia; species Deltaproteobacteria bacterium. The sequence goes on along the minus strand of JACPFC010000002.1, from coordinate 5,311 downwards.
TTGTTCCTGCATAAGGAGCCAGCATGGGTACCAGTTAAAGAGCTGGCGAGTTGGGTCGAGTACAGTAGCGTGAGTATGTTCCGGACTCGGGTCTTGGAGCCTCTTCATAAGGCGCGTCTTATTGAGCACGACCGAGTAAAGTTTCGGGTTCATATTTCTCCGCTGGGGTCTAAGGAAGTTGAAGAGAAAATAATAAAGTCACGACAAAACGAGTAGGCGCGAATAAATATGAATCACGAGATACACAGTTACATCAACGGTGAAAACCTTGGGGTCAGGTTCTAACAGCGGACTAGTTGTGTCCTTGCATGCTCAATCTGGTCCACTGTCACGACCCGCCCCATTTACAAACTGGAATCAAAAAGGAATTAAAATAATGATTCAAAACAAACAAATAATCTGCTAGTTATATTCCAAGTAAGGCTCCTTCCTGTCTCTATGGCCCCTCAATTACACACTTTCAAGTTTATTGACCTGTTTGCCGGCATCGGTGGCATGAGAATCGCGTTTGAAGCGGCTGGTGGGACCTGCGTTTTCTCATCTGAGTGGAACAAGTTTGCCCAACTTACCTATCAAACCAACTTTGGTGAAATGCCGGCAGGTGACATCAGGGAAATGGCAAGTGCCAAAATACCGGATCACAACATTCTGGTGGCTGGTTTTCCATGTCAGCCCTTTTCCATTTCGGGAGTATCAAAGAAAAATTCTCTTGGCAGACCTCACGGGTTTGACGACCCGACACAGGGCACCCTCTTTTTCGAAATCAAAAGGATCCTGAAAGACAAACGGCCGGATGCCTTCCTGCTGGAAAATGTCAAAAATCTTGTCAGCCATGAGAAGGACAGAACTCTCTGGACAATCTCAAATGCGTAACAGCAAATGGACCAGAGAGGAACTGATACTTGCCTTTAACCTTTATTGTAAAATTTCTTTTGGAAGTATTCATAACCGTAATCCTCAAATTATTGAACTTGCCAAAGCCATAGACAGGACCCCTTCGGCGGTTTCATGGAAGTTGGCGAACTTTGCAAGACTCGATCCCTCGTTAAAGAAGAGGAATATCAAAGGAGCTTCTCATGGTTCCAAAGGCGAGGAAGAAATTTGGGAGGAGTTTAATGACAATTGGGAAAAATTAGCTTTTGAAAGTGAGCGGTTTTTGGCTGGTGCTTTTCATAAACCCATTGAACAAGTCACTGATATTAAAACGGACGATTTACCTCGTGAAGGTAAAGAACGAGAAACCATTGTCCGAGCACGCGTGAATCAGCAATTTTTTCGAAAGGCTGTTTTATCGGCGTATGATTTTAAATGTTGCATTACGGGTCTTCCCGTTGTCGATCTGCTTAACGCAAGTCATATCGTGCCTTGGTCGGTTGACGAAAAGAATCGTGTCAATCCCCGTAATGGACTTTGCCTCAATGTGCTTCATGACAGGGCTTTTGATAGGGGCTTGATGACAATTACTGCCGAGTTTGAGATCCGTTTGTCAAAAGTATTGTTGCATGATAAATCAGACAAGGCGACACGAGATTTCTTTCTGGATTATAAGGGACAAAAAATGAATCTGCCGAATCGTTTTGTGCCTGACGCAACTTTTCTTAAGCATCACAACGATCATATTTTTATAAATTGAGGTAGCTATGGAAAATATTTGCTTCCACTATTTGTATCGAGACGCCAGTAATTTTAAGAGGTGGGGTTGTATTGTTTTTTCGAACCCTAAAGGACTGACCCCGGCCCCGGTTTCCAATCAAATCAAAGAAATGATACCCGATGATCTTTTTATTGCCGATCAGGTTCGGCTTCCTGAACTCTTTATTTACAACACTGAACCGCTCAATCCTGATGATCACTGCTTCCACGAATTTTCTAAAACCGAAGCAACAGACGAGAAGGTGAATGATCCCTTTCATCGCACCATCGGCGATTTCATTGATGAAATAACAAGGGCGCAGAAGGAAGGATGGCAAGTCTTTGTTCCCTGGGAGCGTTGTTATGAGCATTACTTGGCGGGCTAAGGAGGGAAAATGCGATACCTCAAAGATTACCAAGGGACAGCAATACGCCTGACCGATGAGCGGCTTGCCCATATCCTTGAACACCCGGAAATGGCGCCCATGGAAAAAGCTATTGTTGAGGCTTTATTAAAACCGGAATGTGTTATACAATCTAAAAGCAGTGAAGATACTCATTTATACTACCGATATTATGCAAAGACACAAGTTGGGGGAAAGTTTCTGTGTGTTGTCGTTAAGGCCAAAGAGGTGGATGCTTTTATTTTGACGGCTTATTTGACTGATAAGATTAAGAAGGGAGAAATTCTATGGAGCGCAAAGACATAAAAGTTTGGTATGACCAAGAAGGAGATTATTTAGAAGTTATGTTTGAAAATAAGGTGGGGTATTTTCGGGCAACCGATAATGATCTAGTCATGGAAAAAGTGGATGAAAAAGGACACATCTTAGGTTTTTCAGTTCAGCAGGTCAGTACTGTAAAGAAAACACCGCTTGAAGTAACATTGGCACAATCCTTGTAACGTAATTGTCCTCGACCATCCTTTTGACGAACTACAAGCAGGCCCCCAATGTGATCACTTTCGAGAACTTCTTCAAATTCCATCTCGATCCGGCCATGCAACGCTGGAAAGAGGCTGGTGCAGTCTAAAAAAAAACCCTGGGGTCAGGTTCTGACAGCGGACCAGTTGTACTTTTGCATGCTCAACCTAGCCTCCTCTGTCCACCCCATACGACAAAAATGATTTATCCCTCCCCCTCGTTCACTAATCAAGGAATTTCCTTTTTCGGATCAGGAAGATAACCCCTGACAGATGGATGATTTTTAATCCAATGCTCAAAGGAGAATCGTTTTGCCCGTGTCGGGGGGATGGGGGATTATCGCCCAAAGCCTTTAACCTTGGTGAATTCCGACTTCACGCCATGCGGGGATGGCGGTACCATGAGCTGGTTAATGACTTGGAAAACCAGTTTGAATTGGTGATCGTATTTTTTCTCCATCTTTTCAAGCTTCTGGGCCAGGTCTTTATTGGCGTTGATGATCTGGCGTAAACGGACAAAGGCCCGGACAACTTGGACGCTGGCCCTGACGGCTACTTCACTATTGAGAATGCTAGCCAGCATAATGGCACCGTACTCGGTAAAAGCGTAGGAAAGTGACCGTGAGAATTTGAGGCTGGCGAGGTGGCCGCAATTTGCGGCGACCTCCATATGCTCCTCTTTGGTGAGGAGAAACATGAAATCCGCTGGAAACCGCACCTTGTTACGCCGGACCTGCTCCCTCAGCCTTTTGGTAGTGACGCCATAAACATGGGCCAGATCGGCATCGATCATGACCTTCTGGCCTCGGATTAAAAGGATGATTTGTTCAATTTGACCTTCCGCAACAAGAGCGACCTGAGCTGACATATTCCCTCCCATGAAATTACCCCTTCCACAAAGTGGTCCTTTAGGATCGGGGCTAAAAAATTTACCCCCAACACGACTGATAAGGTTTTCGGCTGGCGAACCGTGGGAGTTGCTTAAAAAAATAAAAAACTACGGTCGGCGGGATTTGAGAAAATTTTTGATGCCAAAATAGAGAAACCAGAGACCACAGAGAACCACAACGACACCCACAAAGATTGAAGTTTTTCTTGTAAGTGGGATGCTCGCCTCTCCCAAACGAGCGGGAAGAGTCCTATCAATCAAAGTGAAAATCCCAACACCCATTGTCAATAAACCAATACTCGTGCTTACCAACCCATTGACTACTTTTCTCATAGGCTATTTATTCTTTTTCGATTTTTTGGATGAACTCGCTTGTTGCATTACAAAGACCAGCAAAGGGTGTACTGGGTGCTGGCGATCCGGGTGTAGCACCGTCAACGCATTCGGCAACACTTTTTATCACCTCCTGCCCCTGCGGTGTTGAGGCCGCGCCTGCCAGCGAATACCAGGCCGATTGTGCCGTATTCCAGGCGGCAAGGCCAACAATTTTTGCGGCGCGGCACAGACCGACGCCGGCGCGAATCAAAAACCCTCCCGCCGCAGGGAAGATATCCAATCCACTCACTACCCCCGCAGAGAGGCCAAACCCGGCGGCAAAAACCCCCGTCCCGGCGGCAACCCCCGAAACGACCGCTTTTTTGGCTTGGTTAAAATATTCCTTCTTGAATTCTTCCCCGTTTTTGAAGCCGGAGAGTGCGGCTTGATAATCCCACGGGTCCATCCGGGGATCGGGATAAACAGGATAAGACTGCTGAGAAATTTCGTTGGACATAAAAAATCCTCCTTCCCTGTTGAGTAAGCAATTCTCGTGCCATTTCCGGCAGGGTTAGGGTGTAGAGTTTAGGGTGTAGGGAAAACAAGGGGTTAGAATGATGGCGAGTGATTCATTGCTCCCGGTTGTGTTGGCTGATCGACCTATTTTCGGACGGTACCGTCCAATTTTGAGACGATTTTCGGTCTATTCTTTGATTTGAACGCCGCGGGGGGTGATAATGATATTCGTTTTAAAGGCCTTGGCAAGGCAATGGAGGACCCACAGGGAGGGATTTTTGAGGACCTTGGGGGATTCGAGCTTTTGGTAGTACTTGAGGCTGACGCCGAAATTCTCGACAAAGTCTTGGTTGAGCCCGCGCTGGGTTCTGACTTTGACCAACTGCCGGGCAAGTTCTTTGAGCAACTGGGCCTTTTGCAAGAAAACCTCCTTTTGGAGGTTTGATGATAGACGAATCGCCCTTTACATAAACCTCCGATAGGAGGTATAATTTTTCAACGCTTTAAGAGGGAGTCGATTCATGGACGATTCACCGGTCAAGTTTGTTTTCTCGTTTGACGACATGAGGAAATTGTTTGAGGACCTGCTGAAACTTTATGATGAGTTTGAAGAAGGAGAGTTTAGGCGGGCCTATCCGCATTTGAATGAACTTCTGGCGGGTGACGCGAGTGGGCCCCCCAACAGAGGTTGAAGGCCGCTCCTCCCTTCGTCGGCCTGAAACCGATGGTGGGGGTGACGAAGCGGCAGGCCCCGTTTGGCGCGCGAGTGCGCGGGAAAATTCAATGGTTTTTTCCACCAAACGGCGATAAATTCTGTCGTATGCCCCGCACCGGATGGTTTTCGAAAAACGGACCGAAATTTTTGTGGAACCCATGATCGATTTGAAGAAAAAATTCAACGAGATGTCGGTCTTATCCCCCCTTCTGACTCTCTACACCCTGATTTATTTGGGGCTGATGATCTACGACTTCGCGGCGCGGGAAAAATTCGACATGCCGACCGGGATGATGGCGGTTTACATCGCCCTGGTGGGGGC
>JACPFC010000001.1 GCA_016183175.1 Deltaproteobacteria bacterium | reverse complement strand
GAGCTTCCTTCGACAAATACCGAGGCCTCATCCGCGCTTTCGGCCCCGTCAGACATCGAGAGAATCTCGGAGGTGAATTCAAAAGTGGTCGAATCCATCTCCGAGACCACAATAAACAGGGTATCGTCAGAGACGGCCAGACGTTCGATGTATCCCCCCAAATCCTCGTCGGCCAAAAGAATGGTGTCTCCCGGATCGGCCAGAGGGACAATTTCAACCCCGCCAAAGGCCTTCGAGGTGTCAAAGTTGCCGAGAGTGTAGTCGTAGGGGGCCTGCAGGGCGACAAACAATTTGTTTTCATCCCCGGAATAAACAACATCCACCGGGTTTCTCCCCTGAAGCGTGATGACCCCTCCAACTTCATCGGTTGAGGTATTGATGACGCCGATTTTACCGGCGGTATTTTGCTCGAAAGAATCCCCCTCCAGATCCTGCAGACAGACGTAAATCAGATCATCCGCCAAAACCATCGCCGCCGCCCGGGCGGTTCGGTTGCCGTCGTCGTTCAAGAAATCAAAAAAACTCAAGCGCTTTTCAATTTCACCGGTCTCGACATTCATGACAATCAGGTCTCCAGGATTTCCCTCTCCATCAATATTGTCTGCGTCATTTTCCGGATTGTAGAGGGAAATGTAGGCCTTGTTTGCGATCACCACCAGATCCTGCGGATTGGCGCCGTTGCCTGTGGACCACTGGCCGATTGTTTCAAAGCCGTTTGCCGGGTCGAGAATCTGGACGTTGTCGGAGCTGGCGATGGAAAAACCGTCATGCAAAACATACAGGACTCCGTTAAAGAAGCGGATTACCGCGCTCGACCCAAGCCCTGTGACCCCCGTATTCGACAAGCCGGAGGGAGTATCAAAATCGGCGGTGTAGAGCTGGCCGGAAGAGGCAAAATCGGTGCCGAACAGGAAAACCGCCGTTGTGCCGGAGACGATATCAGGATCAGAATCGTCGAGCGAAAGGGTATCGACCGAACCGCACGAGACAAGAAAAAAAAGGACAAAAAAAGGAACCGCTCGAATCGGGATCATAAGGCCTCCTGGTGTCGCGCGCACCGTTTGGGTTTATGCTGGTATCAGGCGGGTCTTCTGACTTCCCCTCTCCCGGCCTCTCCCCCAAGGGGAGAGGCGGGCTTTGGCGCTTGAAAATCTATTGGAGGAGTTACAGCGGCGGGACCGTCCCGGACTTGCCTCTGATCTCGCCCTCAAGGCGCACCGGGTTCCCCCACCTGATGGGGGTCATAAATCAGGATGAGGAGGCTTTGTCAAGGATGAAGGAATTTGAACCCCTCAATATTCCACCCCCAAATTGAAATAGAGCGAAAAATCCGCCGACGGTCCTTCCGAGGTGGGGTCTTCCGTAAACGCGGCGACATAGCGGATTTTTTTGACCGTTTTTCCGGCAGGAACCTCTCCGGTAAATCCAAAGGTCAGATCGAGGGCGATCTTGGAAAGCTCCGGCAGTTCCGTTCCGCTGAAAATCGCCGACTGGCCCGATACCTGTCCCACAAACGAAAGATGCTCAAACGCATTTATCTCAAAGGCCTGTCCAAAGATGAAGGAGCCATTTTTAAGAAAGGGATCCAGATCGTCATGCCCCCCAAGAACCAGAAATCCGGCTTGCGTGTAGCCGTGCAGTCTCTTGTAGGATTTTTCGGCAAGGATTGATAAACCGAAATCAGGCCTCCCGCTCCCGGTCGCCCCACTTCGGCTTCCCGTCGGCAATTTCAGGGAACTCTTGAGGGAAAGGGCCGGGAACCTTTTCGACTCATCAAAAACATGGAGTTTTTGAGACAGGACCAGATCGCTTAAGGCAAAGTCCGCCTGATCGGCCGTAAAAAGCGCCGCCCCGTTCCGGGTCACAAGATACGAGAAGCGTCCCTTGTCCACTTTGTCCCTTCCGGCGTTGGGAAACCCGAAGGCAGAGTGATACCCCTGGATAAACGAATCGAGAAATCCGGCTGAAAAGGAGAGGAACGGAAGCTGAAGCCCCAGTTCCAAACGGTCCGTCAGACCATAAGAAAAATCGACCGCCGTTCGGATAAGTTCCATGTCGAGGTCGATCCCCAGCCCCGTCGCCCGCACGCGCCGCTCGAAGAGATTGCCGAAGGTCGTTTCAATGGAGGTTGAAAAATCGCCTTTGGAAAGGGTTTGCGCGCGCGTAAGCGTTGAGCCGACAAAGAGAAGATAGAGCGGATTCTGCGTCCGGACCGGCAGGGGGCCAAAAGGATGATAACTGGACAGATCGAAGATTCCTGCTTGGGCAAGCGAAGGCAACAAAAGGAAAATGATCAAAATTAGAGCTTGGGAGCTTAGGAGCTTAGGAGCGTAGGAAATTTTAGATTTTCTCTTTAAGATACCGAATAAACCCCTTGGCCAGATTGATACATTCATTGCACAAATAATCCAGTCGATTCAATTCCCGATCTTGTAAATACCCCGCATCCAATGCGACACAAAGATGAGACTGAACCTCATAAGCTGAACGAATGGAAATGCTCAAAAATCTGATAAATTCAACATCAGAAAAAGTGCCGAAACCCTCGGCAATATTGGCCATAACGGACACTGCTGATCTCTGGATTTGATCTCTCAAACCAAAATCTTTTGAAAAAGATCCGGAGCGAGTAACCTGATATATTTCCTTAACAAGTTCCCTCGCCTTTTTCCAGCACTCCAAATCCTTAAACGTTCTCCCTTGCATCTTTTCCAGGCTCCTAAGCTCTTACGCTCCTAAGCTCTCCCCCTCTTTCCCAGGCTCCTAAGCTCTTACGCTCCTAAGCTCTCTAAAAAACGTTCCGCGTCTATCGCCGCCATGCAACCGGACCCGGCGGCGGTGACCGCCTGACGGTAATAATGATCCTGCACATCGCCTGAGGCAAAGACGCCGGGGATCCCGGTTTTTGTGGTTTTCGGCTCGGTGACGATGTATCCGTTTTTCATCAGTAGCTGGCCTTCGAAAAGCTTTGTGTTCGGTTCGTGCCCGATCGCCACAAAAAAACCGCCGCAGGGAAAATCCTTCTCCTCGTTTGTCTTGACATTTTTGATCCGAAGCCCCGTAACCGAATTTTCCCCCAGTACATCGGTGACCGCCGTGTCCCACAGCCATTTGATTTTGGGATTCTTCATGGCGCGATCCTGCATGATCTTGGAGGCGCGCAATTCACGGCGACGGTGAATGACGGTCACCTCTGAGGCAAACCGCGTCAAAAAGAGCGCCTCTTCCATGGCGGTATCGCCACCGCCGACAAGCGCCAGTTTTTCCCCCTTGAAAAAGGCGCCGTCGCAGGTGGCGCAGGCCGATACCCCTTTTCCCATCAGGCGCAGTTCGTTTTTAAGCCCCAACAGTTTGGCGGAGGCGCCGGTGGAAATAATAACGGTCTTTGATTCGAAAACTTCCTCGCCCACCCAGACCTTGAGCGGTTTCGACTTGAAATCGACTTTGGTCACGTCCCTGGTGACCAGCTCCGTCCCGAACCGCTCGGCCTGCTTGCGCCACAGCCCCATCAGTTCAGGCCCCATGATCCCTTCCGGAAAGCCGGGATAATTTTCCACGTCGGTGGTGATCATCAACTGCCCCCCTGCCTGATACCCCTCGATGAGGAGCGGCTTGAGATTGGCGCGCGCCGCATAGATGGCGGCGGTCAAACCCGCCGGCCCGGAACCGATGATGATGACGTTATAAATTGGCATCAATCTTGTGCGATTCCGGATGGGGAGATCTGTGATGCCTGGCGGTCAGCGGTGGCGAAGGCGAAACGACAAAAGGACAAAATCACCACTGGTTCAGCACGAGACATAACTTGCAAAAAATCGTTCGAATAGAGCAGCTGATGCCAGCGAAACAGATCTCCCCATCCGGATGCCACAGATTATTTTATTTACCATTTGCACGCAAGCGCAACTTTCTGTATTCTAAGAAAAATTTTCTTCGGAATGAAAAAGCTTCTCCCTCTGATTTTTTTCGTCGTGTTTGCGTGTCTTTCTGCGCCTGTTTATGCCGCCTTTTACAAGCCTTCGCTGGATGTTTACACCCTCAAAACGGAACATTTCTACATCCACTACCCGAAAGAAACAGCCGAGGCGGCGCGGGATCTCTCCGAGATCGCCGAGCGGGTTCATGCCAAACTGTCGGATAAACTAAACTGGAAGCCGTGGGGGCGGACCCACATCGTGCTCATCGACCAGAACGATCAGGCCAACGGGCTGGCCACCGTCCTTCCGGCAAATTACCTGTTGCTGTTTGTGACGCCGCCCGATTCCGACTCGTCGCTCGACAATTACAAAAATTATCTCGAACTCCTCTTTACCCACGAATACACCCACATCCTCCACATCGACCAGCATCACCGGATTGCCGACCCGTTTCACTGGGTCTTTGGGAAAATCGTGGCCCCAAACGGCCTCACCCCCGGATGGATGCGCGAGGGAATCGCCGCCTGGGAGGAAACGGTCGAAACCGGCCGTGGGCGCGGCAATTCCCCGTACGTGGAGATGATCATCCGAAACGCCGTGCTGGAAGACAAGTTCCCCAGAATCGACGAGGCGGCCGGGCTGGGGCGCAAATTTCCGGGGAGCAACACGCAGTATGTCTACGGCGTCAAATTCTGGCAGTGGCTGGCCGGCAAATACAGCGAGGAGGCGATTGTCCGCTACATGGAGGAATATGCCTCCGGCCTCTGGCTTTTTTCGCTTAACAACAAGGCGCGTCGAGTCTTCAACAAAAGTTTTTATCAGCTTTGGAACGAATGGAAAATCGAGCTCAAGGGAAAATATGCGGCGGAAAAAAGGGAGATCGAGGCCAAAGGGGTCACCCCCCTTGTCCCCCTGATCGCCGACAAAAAGGAGCAACTGGGCAACTTCACCCCGCATCCCTCCGGGACCGGCCATGCCTACACCCGGGCCGGTCTTGACGAAGAGTCGCAACTGGTTATTGTGACAAAACCGGGAGGGGAGCCCGTTGTTTTAAAGCGCGGGGTCTACGGCCAGATGGCCTTCAGCCGCGATGGAGGAAACACCCTCGCCTTTTCCGGAATTGCCGGAGTGGAACCCTACGCCTCTTATTCCGATGTCTACACGTACGACTTGAAACAGAAAAAAATCGAACGTTTGCACGAAAAAGGGAGTGGAAAAAAATCGCTCCGCGCCTCGGACCCCGATTTTTCCCCTCTGGATGGGGGGAGCCGGTGGCTGGTCATGGTCCGGACAGCCGTGGGGACGGACAACCTTTATGTTTTCGACCGGACGAACAAGAAGGGATATTATTTGACCAATGCGCCCAAATACACCCAGTTTTCGAATCCCCGTTTCTCGCCGGACGGGGAAAAAATCGTCGTCTCGCGGCGCGACCACGAGGGGAACCGGGACATCGTCCTCTATACGAAGAGCGGCGAGGCGATCCGCAAACTCACCGACGACGAGGCCAACGACAATCATCCGGTCTGGTCCCCCGACGGCCGCACCATCTATTTCGAGTCGGACTCAAGCGGGATTCCCAATATTTACCGGGTCAACGCCTTTGGTGGAAAACCGGAACAGGCCACCAATGTGTTGACCGGCGTCTACCAGCCGCAAATTTCCCCCGACGGGGAGAAACTCACCGTGAAATACTACACCGCGAAGGGGACCGATATCTCACAGGCGAATTTGCAGGACCTGAAATTGCCGTCATGGTCGTCCGCCTCCTCCATGGCCGCTCTGCCGGCGTCATCCACCTCCGTTGCTTCGGAGCCGTCTGAAAAATCGGGCGATCCGCATATGCCCCCTTCCCTCCCCGCTGAATACGAACCGGCCCTTCAGGAAAAACAGCCGCCCCCGGTTAAAGATTTGGTCCTTCCCGGCTCCAAAAAATACAGCGCCTTTCCGCAGGTGCTGGTCCCGCGCTACATCGTCCCCACCTTCGTTACGCTCGATGACGCCTTCCTGTTCGGTTTTTCCACCGGCCGGTTCGACCCGATGTACCGCCATTCGTGGGACCTCTACGCCAACTACCGGACCGACGCCAATTTTTTGGGCGGCGGCTTGAGTTATGCCTACACGCGCCGGCGCCCCACCTTTTTTGCGGGAGCCGTGCGCTACGCCGTCAACTGGGGCGATCTGTTCGGGACCGGCGAGGATTTTTTCGAACAGAGACTACAGGGGTATGCCGGTGTCGCCGTGCCCGCCGGCCACCATCTCTTTTCGGCCAGCTACTTCTATGAAAACCGGGACAACCTCTCCGACATCCCGACCGGTTTCACCCTGACCAATCTCGACGCCTACGCGGGATTTCGCACCTCTTACACCTACGTCCGCTACAAGCAGTTTCCCAATTCCATCAGCCAGGAAGACGGCCCTTATTTCAATGTTACTTTCGACATCACCGATTCTCTTCTCGGCGCCGCGGATGACAACGAGCAGAGGGTTTTGACCGGCGACTTTCGCTATTATTTTGAAATGCCCTACGCCGATCACCATGTATTCGGCTTAAGAGCCACCGGCGGCTTTGCCTGGGGCAACCCGCAGTTCAACGGGACCTTCCGTTTTGGCGGCCCGTTTGGGGAAGGGAACCTTGCCCAGGTTTCCAGCAAACTCTTTTCGCTCCGGGGCCTGCCGGGGATTACTTATGCCGGCGACCGGGTTCTGGTCTTTACCGGCGAATACCGCCTCCCGCTGGCCACCGTGGACCGAGGCATCGGCACTTGGCCGATTTTTTTGAGAACGATCCACCTCTCGTTTTTCGGCGACTACGGCGACAGCTGGTTTGAAGGGGGAAAGGACGGACGGGAATTTTTTGAGGATTTCTTTCTGGGGGTCGGCGCCGAGTTGAAGGGGGACCTCGTCATCGGTTACGGCCTGCCGGTGACCGCCCGTATCGGTTATGCCGTCATCGTTTTGAACCGAGACCAGATCGCCGGGTTGACCGACAGCCTCTTCGGGCAGGACATCCGCAACGGGACCGTTTACTTCCAGTTCGGGACGTCGTTTTAATGGTGAGCGAGGATCGGATTTATTCCGTCCGAGCGAACGGGGGGTACGGGGGCGCCAGCGGCAAAGCCCCCGATTTAAATGTTCCATTGAGAAGGAATTGTCAGCGCCTCAATCTGGGATTTCTTGTATTTAACCCTCATGTCTCGGTGAACGATAAAATCGAAATAATAGATGATTTCATCCTTCTGAATCGTGTCGGGATTGAAAATCGGCGTGCATGTTCCACCCGATACCCGGGCCGAAGGAGAAAAAAAAGCATCCATGTTTTCCCTCATTGCCCGTTCCCCCATGGAATAACAAAATACATAATTATCATCCGTCAGTTTTGCATGAATTGACGGCATTTTTGTCAAATCAACCAATCGGGACGCCCGGCATTGGGCTTTTAACATGACACGCTGATGGACAATTTGAGGATCGCTGATTTTCGGATTTTGAAACAACTCCTTTGATTGTTTCAGCAGATGGTAAAGAATTTCCAGACGGGATGTCTCTTCCTCCAGCGCGCCGTACCAGACACCATACTTCATCCCACTGCTGAACCGTCCCCTTTTCCATTTCAGCTTCTGAAACACATACAAACTCAAAGAAGCATCGCCATATTGAAATGGGCGGTTTATTTTCTTCTTTTGATGATCGATGCCGCTGGAAGAATTTTCGTGTTTGTAAATCGTCTCGAAAGCCGATGGAGGAGCGATATCATCATATATATTCTGTGGAAGGCTGAAGGTGGCTATATTTCGAAAACTTGAAAAATTCCTTGCTGTGGGCTTAAAAGGAACCTTTTCGGGCTTCATCTTTAGAAACCGGTGCGGAGAATGTCCAAGGCTCTTCGGACAGTAGCCAAGTGAAGAAGAGAGTTGGCAGGATTTTCTTCAATAAATTCCATCGGGGTTTTATGATGAAACAGCTCTTGCCTGGTTGTCATCCAGTGATAGACAATATTGACATTTTGCGGAAAAAGGATTCTCAAATTCTTGTGAATCCCCAACAGAAAACCGACCCTTAAGAATTTGTCGGGATCCAGGGGAATTGCCTTCTTTTGCTCGTAATCTTTCAACGATTTGCGATTGTTTGGATTCACCCCCAAAAGAGTGGCCTGTTCCCGGCGGCCCAGACCATAGAGGCGGACCAGATTCCAAAAAGCACCTCCCAGAATGTGGGTGTTTTCTTCATTCAACTCAAGCGAAGAATCTAATTTTTTAGTAGCGGGTGCTTCCACAGCTTATAGCCTAACACAAGTATGTTAGATTTAAAACATAATTTTTAATATTAAAATTAGTTATTTAATTACATATAGTTAATATGTTATAAATCTAACGTCTTATCCACTCCGCAACTCGTTTGATGGTCACGGGGGCCTGGGACTCGGCCCGGCAGGCGTACCAGCAGACATCGCAGTCGATGTCGCCGAATTTGTCGGGGGAGTATTCGGTGTAGTGGCAGACGCGCGGGGTTTCCGAGCAGGGTTGGATGTAGCCGTCGGGGGTGATGGTCATCCAGCGCTGGCCCGCCTTGCACCCGCCGATTTTTTCGTGCTCGAAAAAGATGGGGACATGGTCGAAGAAATATTCCGAAGAGACGATGTTTTTGTTTTTGCGCTTTAAAAATTTGAGCTGTTCGATGACGTGCCTCAATTTTTCCTGCCGCGCCGGATCGGCGATCACTTCCGAGTCGTTGTCGGCCTTGTTGGATGAGTAGGCCGAAAAAGAGACCCGCACCCCCAGTTCGCGCGCCTTTTCCGCAATGGTGACAACCTGATCGAGGTTGGAGTCCATGATAATGGTGTTGAACACCACGTTTTTGAAGCCGGTCGCCGTAATCTGCGGGACAAGCGTAAGAATATGACGGGTCAGATTGGGGATGCCGCGCACCCCGTCGTGTCGGCCGTCCAGATAGTCGAGGGAAATCGTCAGCTGATCGAGCCCCGCGTCGATCAACTCGCCAGCCTTTTCCAGCGTGAGAAGACCGGCGTTGGTGATGAGCGAGACATAAATGGTATGCGGCTTTACCTGGCGGACGATGTCACAGATGTCTTTTCTCAAGAGAGGCTCGCCGCCGTTCAACGAGACGACGATCGGCCTGATCTTTTCGATGACGGGGCCGTAGTCGTACAGACGGGGACCGGCGTCCATTTTCCAGCAGACGCAAAAATGGCAGGTGGCGTTGCAACTCTTGATGAGTTCCAGGTTCACCAGCACCGGCCGGTTTTTCATGAGAATGTCCGCGTAGCGGACAACACCCCGGAGACGCTTATAGTTCGCAAATGAATCGGCGATTGGCATAATGGTTTACCGTGAAGCGGGATCGGGTGATTCTTTCACAACAACGGTCGGCTTAAACAACCCCAAATAGCTGTTGAGAAAAACCATCCAGGCGATATTCGAACCGACAAGGGAGGTCCACAAAATCCACTCCAGTTTTCCAAAAACGGCCATGACAAAAAACAGAAGGGCAAAAAAATCGCGCTTGATCATGAACTGAACACGGGAAAAGAATTTCTTCAGAGGGCCTCCTTCAAATTTGTTGAAATCCCTCTGGATCACCAGCAAACTCCCGGAGTTGCTGTTGCGGACAAGATAGACAAACGCCGTGAGGATCGTCATCCCGACGCCAAAAACAGTCAGGCTCCCCATCAGCGCGATATGCGGGTTCCCGAGCCGCGCCACCCCCATAACGACACCGATGATGAAACAGACATAGGTCAAGTTGTCCGAAAGGGTATCGAGCCACTGGCCAAGCCTTGACGAGGAGAACTTCAACTTCGAAATCTCGCCGTCGCAACCGTCGAGGATGGAGGAAAGTTTGAACAAAAACGCCCCGAGCAAAACATTCCAGTAGTCTCCCCGCGCCACAAAAACCCCCGCGAGGATTCCCACCAGGGCGGTCAAGCCGGTTACATGGTTGGCCGAAAGATTGGTTTTGATCAGGAGACGTGAGATAAAAAGGGAGATGTGCCGGTTGAAATGGCGCGAGATAAAGCCGTCGGTCGGCTTTCGGCAGGTGTTGAAGAGGATTTTTTCGGCCTGTTTGAGGGAGGTGGGGGTATCGACATCCTGCCAATACGCATCCCCGATATCGAAGGCCCCCATCCGACTACGGGAGGCGAGCAGTCGGATGCCGTCGGAGAGGGAGCAATCCCCCTCTTTTTTCACCTCTTCCAGCGCCTCAAACAGGTCGGGAGTCGCCAGAAACATGCCGGTATCGACGGCGTTGTATTGGGAAAGCTTCTTGTCAATGGCAATCACCTGGTCCTTTTCCACCAGCACCTTGGTGGCGTCATCCATGTCGAAGACGGAGCCGAGGTTGGAGTCAACCGCCAGCACAGCGCCGTTGGCCCCAAGACGCACATCCCGCAGACGCTCGAGCGTCCGGGGATCGAAGATATGGTCGGACATCAGGAGAACAAAATTTTCACGGATCGCTTCTCGGGCCGCCAGAACCGAGATGCCGTTTGATTTTTGCCATTCCGGGTTCTCGATAAATTCAATTTTCACCCCCAGGCCGGGTCGGCCCCCTAAATCTTCACGGGAGAGGGCCTGGATGATTTTTTCCTTTTGATAGCCGACAACGACGATAAACTCCGTAATCCCCGCCTTTTTTGCCGACAGGATAATTCGCTTGATAAGAGGCAACCCCGCCACCTTTCTCAACGGCTTGGGGATGTCGTTTTCCCCTTGAGACAGCCGGCTCCCACTCCCGGCGGCAATGACAAGCGCTTTTTTAATCATAAAAAGACAAGAGTTGCCGTTACGATTTCAAGGATGCCCCCTACCTACGCCAAGCTGATAAAAAAGTCAAACGGCCGGCCTACAGAACCGGTTTACACCCTCCCCTCTTTCTGTTAGAAAGCCCGATCTTGTCAGCGGCAAAAAAACTCATCAACCCCCTCTTTTTCGTGGCGGGGCTGGTCCTCCTCTCTTTCCTCATCCGAAAATTCGGTTACATGGAACTGGTGCGGACATTCAGGGATTTGGGTTGGGATCTCATTTACGTTCTCGTAATCCCCTTTTCCTGGTACAGCCTCCATACGCTGGGGTGGTATCTCGCGCTGGAGGAAACCGGCCGGCACATCAACTTTTGGTCCCTCCTGAAGATCAAGCTGGGGGGGGAATCGGTCAACACGCTGACGCCGGTGAGTTTTATGGGGGGGGACCCGGTGCGGATTCTTCTTCTGAAAAAAAGGATGCCCGGGACGCTCTCCACCGCGTCGGTGGTGCTTGACCGGACGATGCAGTCGCTCGGGACGGTGATTCTTTTGACCATTGGCATGTTCTGCGCCTGGGTGGCGCTCGACCTCCCCTCCGCGTGGAAAATCCTTTTTCCCGTCATCACGGGGGGAATCGGCGGGCTTACCTGGTTTTTCATTCACCGCCAGAAGAAAGGAATCTTCGATTTTTTGACGCGCGCCGTCTCGCGGTTTGGTTTCAGGAAATTAAGGGCCGAAAAATTCCTGAAGCCGATTGAGGAAATCGACGGGAGAATCTCCCATTTTTATCATCACAACCCGCGGCGCTTCTACACGGTTCTGGCCTGTCATCTCACTGGAAGGCTCTGCGGCGTGGCGGAAATCTACCTCGTGGCCCATTTCATGTCGATCCCCCTTCCCCTCCTGGGGGCGCTTTATCTGGCCACCTTGACCGTCCTGGTGAACATCGTCTTCGTTTTTATTCCGGGAAGCATGGGGGTCATGGAAGGGGCCTACGGCATTCTCCTTCATCTGCTGGGCTTAAACCCCATTGCAGGGGTGGCGATCCAACTGGTCCGGCGCCTCCGCACCATCGTCTGGATTTTCATCGGACTGTCTCTGATGTTTCTTTATAATCGCCTAAGCAACCGGACAGTGGCCGGAACCGCAGGCCCGGCCGGAGCCGTATAATCGGCCAACCGATGTGCGGTAGTTTTAGTCGGACGCGTCAGATTCGTCGGACGTGTCGGATTCGTCAGATGTGTCAGACTCGTCCTCGGCGTCGATTTCATCCTGACAAAAATCCACGCAGTCCGTTGTGAGTATCCCCTCGCAGTCGCAATCGTCGCTTTCATCCGCGGTTGCGTCGATTTCATCGGATGACTCATCCTCCGAGAGCCGATCGTAGGGGAGGTCCTCCCCCGCGCACTTCGCAAAGACGAAGGGAATTAGGAAGTGATAAAGGACAAAGAAAATGATAAGAAAGGCTTTCTTCATATCCAATATAGTTATCGGCAGATTTATAAAAAAGTTGCGTGTTTTTTTATTGTTAATAACCTGTTGAAATTATTAAAATTTTAAAAGCGAGCCAGCTGGCTTTGCCAGTGGCGAGCGCGGGGTTTGGGGCCATTTGAGGCCCGAAATATATGACGCGAGTAGCAACAAACGGGCCGAAAGGGCCCCAAGTCAAAATCGCCCTCTTTGGCGGCTCGTTTAACCCCCCCCATCTGGCTCACCGTCAGGTGGTAGAATATCTCAAGGACCTCCCTGATTTTGATGCGGTCTGGATCGTACCGACCTTTGACCATCCGTTTCAAAAAGAGCTGGCCTCTTACCCCCATCGCAGACGGATGTGCGAACTTGACTTTGCCGGCTTGGGGCCAAAGGTGAAAATTTCGGATATTGAAAAAGAACTGAAGGCAAGGCCATCCTACATGATCAACACCCTTCGCGCCCTTAAGAAGAAAAATCCCGATTGTCAATTCGCCGTTGTGGTCGGAAGCGACTGCCGGGAAGAGATGGCAGAATGGAAAGATCCGGAGGCGCTAAAACGCGAGGCGGCGTTCCTTTTTGTTCCGCGACCGGGATTTGAAAATTCCCCTTTCATGGACATATCCAGCAGTCGGATTCGTGAATTGATTAAGGCGGGAAAACCGGTTACAAAATACCTGGCGCCGGAGGTGGTGGAGTATATTGAGAAGAACGGGTTATACAAAACATGGGTATGCATTTGACTCCCCTTCAGTCATTCCTGCGAAGGCAGGAATCCAGAACTGGTTGAAAAGACTGGATTCCCGCTTTCGCGGGAATGACAAGAAAGAGTAAAAATGCCATTACGAGCGTCAAGTGCATACCCATGATACAAAAAATAAAAAATTCAAAACGTTTTAAAAATTTTTAGTTTTGAATTATGGCTTTGAATTTTTCATTTTGCATTTTGAATTTAACTGGCTTATGCACAAAAAACAACGCGGGATCAAAAAAGTCTTTCTCGTCTTCAAGCGGTCGCTCTTCCAGAAAAAAATCTCCCTTCACCGCCGACACCCTCTGGCCAGGCGCCTCTACAAGGAGCATGTCGCCCATTCGCGCACGATCCAAAAAATCAGGGAAGAACTCAAAAAACATGGCATTCGCTTTACCGCCACCTCCAGACATAAACTCCCCCCGCTAAATCGATACGACCTCGTCATCACCGTCGGCGGCGACGGCACCTTTCTGCGCGCTTCGCACCGGGTCACCCGGGCGCACCGGGTCACCCGGTCGCACGGCGTGGGGCGGCCAGCCGCGGGGCGGCAGTTGATGTTGGGGGTCAATTCCAACCCGGCCTCCAGCGTGGGCGCCCTCTGCTCCATGACGCTTGAGGAATTCCCCAAAAAATTAAAGGGGATTCTGGAAGGGGGTGGCCGGACGCGACGGCTCAACCGTCTGGAGATCCGGGTGAACGGAAAAAATTTGAGACACCTGGCGTTAAACGACGTTTTGTTCTGCAACACGCAACCGGGAGGAACCAGCCGATATACGATCGCGGTGGGGGGCAAAAAAGAGGAACAGAAAAGCTCCGGCGTCTGGATTTCCACCTCTTCCGGCTCCACCGCCGCCATCCACGCGGCGGGGGGAAAGATCATGCCTCTTTTTTCCCCACAGATGCAGTTTCTGGTCCGCGAACCCTATCGGGGGCGTCATCCCCCTTACCGGATCACCGGCGGGATGATTTCGCCGGGCCGCTCCATCCGGTTTATCAATTTGATGCTCCACGCGGCGCTTTATATCGACGGCCTTCAGCTGGTCTGTCCGCTCCGCTATGGCGACCGGATTTCCATCAGAAATTCCCCAAATCCGCTGACCGTGATTGTCTGATTTTTTTCAATTTTCTCATTTTGAAAAAGGGGTTGCCATTTTTTTGACGTTTTTTACCCCCTTTCCCCCTCCCTGCCCAAAAAAGAGGCCCGGATAATTTATTAACCTATTGAAAATAAAGGATAAAAATTTAGCCCGTGAAAAAAAACATTTGGCCTGAATATTGCTTACTAAAAAGGAGAAAACGCGAGGTTCCTTATGGCAGAAGAGGAGAAACAGGGCTATAATAAAAATATCGTGAGGAAGATATTATTCATCCTCCTTTTCCTCGCCTTGGGGGAAGGGATGGAAAGCGGACGTGTGTGGGCGGAGGGGGTAACAACCTCTCCCGGTGATTTTCTCACCCCTTATGGCATCGATCTCCCCAAGTGGATGGCCACATTCGATTGCGCCCCTGTCCAGCGTCCCCGCACCAAGGGCGGAAAAACCCTCCTCACCCCCGATTCCATCTGTTACGCCTCCGTGTCCGACTGGCCTGCCGACCCGGGCGCCACGGGGCAAACCGCTACCGGCATTACTTTGCCATCCGGACCGACGCTCCACGAAAACGGCAAAACCACCAACACACTAAAAAAAGGGGAACCGGCCTTCGATACCGATATTGTCCTTGACTCGCTTTTAACCAACGGGATTGTCGGCCACTTCGACAGCGACGTCTTTCCCGACCGTCTGATCGTCAATTACAACAATCCGGAGGATCCCGTCTTTGCGGTCATTTTGAAGGTGTTAGGTAGCGACGGGTTGGGCGGCAAGGGCCCCTCGTCGTCCTTCGGGGGCACGGAAAGCGGCGGCAATATGCGTCCGCTGGGGGGCGACAGTGTTCTTTACAAGGATCTCAACGAAGACGGCCTTGGCGATTTAACTCTCGTCCTCTCCGCGACAGGGCCCGATCAAACAGTGGTTAAAATTGTCACTTTCCTTTCGAAATTGAACGGCAGTTTTTTTTCTTCACCAAGAACCCTTGCAAAGACATGGGGGGCCGGTTCGGGACCTCCGTCATTCGATCTCGGCACGCTGGCCGTTGCCGATTTCGATCAGGACCGTTCCGCCGATATGGCGCTCCTCCTCCGCGTCGGTTCTTCCGGGCAAGGACGCGTCTTTCTTGTCTATGGCGAGGGGGATGGAACCGGCGACCGGAAAGACTTTGATATCGGCAAGGTCGATTATCTGTTGCCCGACCACACCAATCCCTCGGCCATCAGGGCAGGCGATTTCGATTTGGACGGCCGCCCCGATTTGGCGGTTCTGCTGGAGGGGCCGATGAGTCCGGGGGTGCAAATTCTTTACAACGAACCGAATAACACCTTAAGTCCGGGGCCTCTGTTGACACGGACCAACTTCCCGGCCGTAACCCGACCGCACGGTCTGGCCGTGGGGGATATCAATTTTGACTTGAGGCCGGATGTCGTCTTCGGCGAAGGCCTGTCGCCGCCGGGAGAAAAAAACCGCGTTTATTACGCGTTTAACCGCCACGGATCGCCGACCGGCGGGCCGGAATTTTCACCGGTTCAATCGATGGAAATCGGCGGGTTCGTCAGGGATATCGCCCTTTATAATATCGATGCCTGCGGTAACAAGGACGTGATGGTCCTCATGCAACCAACCACCGAGACGACGCGGCTTGCCGTTTTCCCGACAAAAATCGATCTCGGCGTCACGATGGAAAAAGAGACCTACGAGGCAACCGCCGGAACGCCGGTTGTTTTGAGCGCCACGGCGCAAACCCGTTTCAAGCTGGTTACGCCGGCGTTTCGATGGGGACAGATCGACGGACCTGCCGAGGGGCGTTTTTTGAACAGCACCGGAAACAGCGCCACCTTTATCCCTCCGGTGGCCGGTACCTACCAGATTGGGGTCGGCGTCTCGGCCAAACCGGCGAGAGAAAAATATGGCGAGACATCCATCGGCTGTCCGTCCCCCAAGGCAAAAGGAGTCGTCACCGTTGTTGCCGCCGAAGGTACGGGAGACACGGCCGGTGGTTTGACGGAAACAGCGGTTTTCAGCTCTGCCGGACAGGCGGTCCTCCCCGGTTCAAGGGCCTGTTTCTATTGCGGGGTCCCAAAAACAGGCATCAGTGAATGTCTTGTGGAACAGGTGGAAGGGCTGGCGGTGGATGTGGAATGCACCGGCCCCATCTGTTGTTTCGATGTCCCGGATGAAAACGGCGAAACGATCTCTTTTGAGGTCAGCGCCGTGGGAAAGGACGGATCGATAACCCCCTTCTCCAACCCCGGAACCGAATCGCTTGAGGCGGATGAGACGGCGCTTTTGGCCCTTGAGGCGGACGAAAGCGAGGAGGAAACCGAAACAGGGGATACGATGAGTTTCCTGATCGACGAGGATGCCTCCCTGACCGACGTCACCGCCGAGATTGCCGATTACACCGAAGAGGTGTTTTCCGGAGGCGAAACGAGTTATTCGCTCACCGGCGCCTGTGCCAGCAGTGTTGAAGGGGTTGAACTTTCCGCGCTCTGGTACTCCGAGGATGAAGACGATCTGGTGGTGGAGGACCCCTCTGCAACATCGACCTCGTATGTCAAACTGCTGAAAGGATCGACCGGCTTAAGCCTCCTTTGCACCGCCTCCGATGGAACCACCGACAGCACGCTCATCAGCGAGCCGAAAACGGTGACGATTACCGGCGTGGTAAATTCGGTCGGGGGGGGAGGGGGATGCTCGCTTGCGCAAAACGGCGAGGGGATGGCAGGCGGTGTTGTCATGGCGATTTTTGTTTTGGGGCTTTTCATTTTCAGGCGCCTGTCCGCCCGATCGGTCCGATTGGCCCTTCTGCTGGCAATCCTCCTCTGCCTCAACCTGGCCGGGTCGTTTTACAGTCTGGGGGCCGATGAAAATTCGATGGCGGCCCCGGGGTCCGGCGGCTTTGGGGGGCTCGGTTCCTGCTCCCCCTTCAGCGGTTTTAACGGGAGTACCTTCGGCGGGAGCGTCACGGACGATGACTCGACCGCTGAAGAAGAAGGGAGCGGAGGGGAATTTTCGGACGGACCGGTTGACATCCCTGTCTCCATCGCCAAGGGGATGGAACCGGTCGATGCCACCCTGATCGAGGGGATCAACCGGATCGGCGGGGGGGGAGCGACGCTGGTCAGACCCAAACATGCAACGACCGGAAGGCTTATCATCAGACTGCACGACTTCGCTACCGAGCCGGACACCGCCGTCATCGCCGCCAACACCGCTGACACATCCAAAACCGTGACGATTGTGGCGGACGCAAACGGCGGCGGCGACATCGATGTGAGTTCTATCGGCGACGAGGGAGACACCTTCGCGGTTCAGACTTTTTTAAATGACGAAGGGAGCGCCCCGATTTTTATCACGATTCAGCAGGCCACCAGCTTCGGCACCTCCTTTTCCAACCCGATCACCAACATTGCCGACGCCATCGACGAGGAGGTCGATTTTGCCCCCAACCCGGACCCCAACTTCGGCCACGCGGGGCAGACGACTTTTACCACCGTCGATGGGAACGGCAATCAAACGATGGGAATCATCAATACAGAGGGGGGACTCCCTTTAAAACTTGCTGTTGACTCCACGGTGACAATCTTCAACAGCCAGCAGTGGTTCTCCGACGGGAGCGCTTTTGTGTATGTGGCGGACAACCTGATGGTCCACGAATTTTTCCCGGATACGGGAACCGATTTCATCGTCGAGTCTTTAACCGGCGATGCGGTCCACGGCCAGGTGCTTGGCCGCGAAGTTATGGTCTGCAAGGACGACAATACCATCATCCAGTTTGAAAAAAGGGGAAGCGGAGAGGCCTTTGTCATCCGGCGGTATTTGAGCGAAACGGGCGTATTGGGCACGGGAATGGGGCATTCAATTGCAAACGCCACCATCCTTTCGGCCGCCTGTTCCTACGACTCGTCGTTTGCCATCGTCTTTGTCGAAGAGGAAGACCTGAACCGGGCCTATCGGTTTGATACCGCCACCATGGTGAACCCAACCGTGCTTTTTGAAACAGGGCGTCCGTTTCGCAAGCCCCGCATGCTCCGGGACGATTCGGGATTTGCCTACCTGATTGACGAGCTGGGAGGGGTCCGGCAGATCCATCACTACGATCTGGCGACGCGGATCGACATAGCCTTAACCGCCGATCCCGACTATGCCAATAAATCCCCCACAATCCCGATAACCAATGACATGGTCATTTATGACAAGGAGCTTCCGGAAGGGACGCAACTTTTTGCCGTCAATCTCTCTGAACCGCAGGTGGAGACCCAGCTGACTTTTGGGGAACCGCATTTTAAGCCGGTCGCCTCGGACCTTGAAAACATCATCACATGTCAGCACTATGTCCACGGCGTCACTCAAGTAACGGTCATCCCGCTCGACTTCTTCGATTTATAAAATGGATATCTTCCCCTCTCCCCTTGGGGGAGAGGGCCAGGGTGAGGGGTCACAATTTCAATTCGTGCAGTATCTCCGCCGCTGTCTCCTCGATGGCCTTGCCCGTGACATCGATGACCGGAATTTCACCCAGCGCGCGAAAAATTTCGCGGGCATAGTTCAACTCCTCGGAAATATGTTCCATCTGGGCGTAGTGTTCCGTCTCCGGCCGTCCCATTTTTTTGAGGCGGGTGGAACGCATCCCCGCCAGCTTGTCGGGCGAAATGATCAGCCCCACCCGTTTTCCGGGATCGATATCGAAGACCCGACTGGGCAGAGGGATCCCCTTCACAATGGGGATGTTGGCGCACCGGTAGCCCTGAAAGGCGAGATAAATGGAGAGCGGCGTCTTGGAGGTGCGGGAGATGCCGAGAATGACGATATCCGCCTCGTGCAGGCTTTCCAAACCGAGGCCGTCGTCGTGGCGGACGGCAAAATCGACCGCCTCGGTTCTCTTGTAATAATCGCGGGTCACCTTGTACTGGAGCCCCGGTTCGTCGGAGGGGAGCGTGTGAAAATAATGGGAGAGCATGTCGAGCACCGGGCCCATGATGTCCATCGCCACCACCCCCTCTTTTTTTGCCTCGGAGAGGACCCGGCGGCGGACATCATGCGAAACCATCGTGAACAAAATGACCCCGCGGACCTTTTTGGCCTCGGCCGTCACGCGGCGGATGTCCCTCTCCGTCGTAATGCGGGGACGCCGGACGATTTTCACTTTAACCTGCGGAAACTGGCCGATGGCCGAGACGGCCAGATTATTGGCCAGCTCGCCGGTGGCGTCGGAGACGGTGTAGATGTGGAAGGCCTTTTTCATGATTGAACCAGCTTTACCGGTCTTTGCTCCTCAAGCAAAGTCTCCGTCTCATGCACCTTCTCCAACCGCTCCTGATACCGGTTCAATCTCTTTTCAGAGGCTTCATAGCTTCCCCGCACATTGGTCAGATGATGGCCGATCTTGTCGAAATCCTCCCGGAATTTGATGATGTCGACGGCCAAGTGCCGGATCTGCGCGATAATCTCGTGGACATTTTTCTGCATCCGCTCGCCGCGAAGCGCATACATGAGCGCGCCGAGATAGGCGTAGAAACTGTTGGGCGAAACGGCGATCACCCTTTTTTTCTGGGAATATTCCTGAAGCGATTGCGCCTCCCCCAAATCGTCATCCCGGATGATGACTTCATAAAATACATTCTCCGCGGGAATGTACATGAACGCAAAATCAAACGTTCCCTCCTCGGGAAGGATGTATTTCCGGGCGATGGCGTCGACATGCTTTTTGACATCGGCGATAAACTGTTTTTTAAGCGCGATCCGCTCCTCGTCGGTCGGAGCCAGAACGAGGCGGCTGAAATTTTCGAGGGGAAATTTCGAGTCGATCGGTAGCAACCTGTCGCCGATCCGGACGACGGCATCGACCTGCTCGTTGCTCTTGAACCGGTATTGAAGATCGAAACGGTCACGCGGGAGCATTTCGGCCAGAAGATCGGCGAGGAAAAATTCGCCCAGACTCCCCCTGGCCTTGGGTCTTTTTAAAATCTCCTGAAGCGAACTGATGTCCTTGCCAACATTATAAATTTTCTGATTGGCCTCATCGAGCTTGCCCAGCTTGTTCTGCAGGTCGCCAAAGACCTTCGCCGCGTTGTCGAGCCTCTGGCCGATCTGTTTGTTGGCCTCCTGACTGATCTGGGCGGTTTGATTGAGCCGCTCGTCCAGCTGTTTGGTCAGAAGGGCCACCTGCTGTTGAAGAATCTGCGTGTTTCCGTCGAGGCTGATCCGGAGCTGATTTTGGAGGGCGTCGACTCTTTGTTGAAAGGTGTGAAAGAGAAAATAGAGTACGCATGCCAAGAGAGAGGCGCCGATGGCCGTTAAGGCAATAGTGAGGCCAATGGACATGACAAAAAGATATAACGGGACAGGAATCAATTCGCAACTGGATAAAATCCCCCCACATCCCCCCTTTGACAAAGGGGGGGCAGGGGGGATTTAATAACACCGATGCCCAAAATCACCATCTACACCACCACCTATTGCCCCTACTGCAGGGCCGCGAAGGCTTTGTTCAAAAACAAGAAGGTAAAATTCGGGGAGATCAACGTGGAAGGGGACGAAGAAAAGAGAAAATGGTTGCGGGAGACAACGGGACAAAAAACGGTGCCACAGATTTTTATTGATGACAAACCGATTGGAGGATATCAGGAATTGGTGGGGTTGGAGCAGAAGGGGGAGTTGGATAAAATCCTGTAGGGGCGCACGGCCGTGCGCCCCTACATACCAAATAATTTTCCGAAGGCATATCTCGTCACCTCCCTCCCCATCTCGGCGATCGACTCGGTGAGCGGAATGTCCACCGGACAGGCCTTCACGCAATTTTGCGCGTTGCCGCAGTCATCCAACCCCCCCTCCCCCATCAAAGCCTCCAACCTCACCCCCTTCTGCATCGCTCCGGTGGGATGCCCGTCGAACCGCCGCACCTGACTGATTGCGGCGGCGCCGATGAACGGCGATTTTTCGTGATACTGGGGACAGACCTCCAGGCAGGCGCCGCAGGAGGTGCATTGCGCCAGCTCGAAGAGCTTTAGCCGATCGGCCCCGGAGAATCGGACTGCAGGAGCGGCACCCATGCTATGGGTGCCGTCGATCGGAATCCACCCCTTTACTTTTTTGAGCGCCTCAAACATTTTGGACCGGTCGACAACCAGATCGCGGACAACGGGAAATTTGGAAAGCGGCTCAATCCGGACCGGCTGGCTTAAAGCCCCGAGCAACGCCGAACAGGCGGGGCGGACCTCCCCGTTGATGATCATCGTGCACGATCCGCACCCCTCCTCCAGACAGCCTTCCTCCCAGACAACCGGGGTGGTTCCCTCCCCTCTCGCGTTCACCGGATTTTTTTGAATTTCCATGAGACCCGCAATCACATTCATGCCCGGTTCCGCAACAACTTGAAAATCCTCCCAATACGAATCGGCCTCGGGGCGGTCCCGCCGCCTGATTTTGAGATAGATTTTATTCATCATCCCGCCTTCCTCACAGCATCCAACAGTCTGGCCTTCGGTTTCAAATACTTGAGCATCACATCCTCATATTCGATCTTCGGCCCTCCGCCCGAGGCGGACCAGCTTGCCTTTGTCGTCTTTAAATAATTCCGGTCATCCCGTTCGGGAAATTCCGGCTTGTAATGGGCACCGCGCGATTCGTTGCGAAGGAAGGCGCTTAAGGTGATGACGCGGGCTAGTTCCAGCATGTTGTAAAGACGGCGCGAAAAAATCAATTCGGGGTTCATCCAGGAACTCCGGTCGGCGGGCGGCGCCTTTTGCAACCTCTGCAAAAGCTCGCGGATCTTTTCATCGGTTTTTTTGAGCCGATCGTTGGTTCGGACGATGGAAACATTCTCCCGCATCCATTCTCCCAGCTCCCGGCGGATCTGATGCGCATTTTCATTCCCGGTGCGGTCGAGAATCTCCTGATTGATCGCCCACTGCCTCTTCGCCTCCGCGGAAAAAACGGGGGCATCAACCGAATCGGCCCCCGCTTCAAGCCCTTCGACATACGTGACAACCGCATCCCCCGTCTTCATCCCCCCATAACCGGCGGACAAGAGGGTGTTGCCTTCAAGGGCTTCGGCCCCGTGATACTGGTAATCGCACTCCCCGGCGGAAAAGAGGCCGGGAATGTTGGACATCTGGTCGTCATCCACCCACAGCCCCCCCATCGAGGTGCAGACGGCGGGAAAAATTTTTATCGGAACCTCTCTGGGGTCGCGCCCGGCGAATTTCTTGCAATATTCAACGACCCCTTTGAGTTTCTTTTCAAAAATTTCCCGGGGAAGGTAGGTGAGGTCAAGATAAACCGCCCTCTCCCCCTTTGGCCCAAGCCCCATCTCATAAACTACCTTATGAATGGAACGACATAAAAGATCTCGCGGGGCCGAATTTCCATGGGCGGAATGCCACTCCTCCATGAAATAAAACGGCTGTCCGTCGCGGGGGACAAAGAAACGCCCCCCCTCAAACCGGGCCGATTCGGGAATGGGACGGAATTTGTCCCGGCCCGGGATGGCGGTGGGATGCGTTTGAATGAACTCGCCGTTTGCGTACCAGGCCCCCTGCTGGTAGAGAGAGGAGGCGTAGGCGCCGCAGTCCAAAGCCGATCCTGCCGTGTTGGCAAAAATCCCCAGCGGCCCGCCGGTAGCAACAATCACGGCATTCGCGGGGAAGGCCTTGATCTCCATGCCGGATAGGTGGATGGCGACAATCCCCCGGCAGATATCCCAACCATCCTTGACGATGGATAAAAATTCCCACCCCTCGAATTTTTCAATCAGCCCTTCGGATTCATAACGGCGCGCCTGCTCATCGAGGGCGTAAAGAAGTTGCCGGCCGGTGGCGCTGGCCCCGCCAGTGGCTCCGGCACTGCCGGTGGCTCCGGCCGCGAATGCCGTCCGGTGATATTTTCCTTCTCCTACACGGCGAAAATCGATCCATCCCTCCGGCGTCCGGTTGAACGGCACCCCCATCCGATCGAATAACGAGACAATCTCCGGCCCCTTAAAGCACATCTGACGCAGAGGCTCCTGGTTGGCCAAAAAGCCCCCGGCGGTGACGGTCTCTTCAAAGTGGACTTCCGGCGAATCGCCATCCCCCTTGCTGTTCACCGCCGCGTTGATTCCCTCGTGGCTTAAGCCCGATCCCGCACGCCTGACCGGAATGGGGGAAAAAATCCGGACCGGAAACCCCCTCTCGGCAATTCTGATGGCGGCCATAAGCCCCGCAATTCCGCCGCCGACAATAATTATCTTGGGTTTTTTCATGGTAACAATTCAGTCTTGGGTGGTTTTCTTGAAGTTTTGTCGGCTGTTTG